>CALQIT020000097.1 GCA_943330705.2 Streptomyces griseus | reverse complement strand
GTCCCAGTTGTTTGCTTTGTTACTGAGGTCTGTGGCCAATGTGATTTGCACAACGATGATGAAGATAACACAAGATTTTGGTCACAAAGTTGCACAAAAAAGACAGTTTGCAGCAATGGCGACCGTTATGAAAAGGGCGGGTATCTGAAAGCCTGCCCAGTTGATGAAGGTGATCGAAACTAGATCATCACCACTTAAGGTCAAATAGATTTCATAGCTAGATTTTACAGCTAGATTTCATAGCTACCGACGTCAATTTGGCTGAATTCAAATCCTCCAAGCTTTGGGATGATTACCCCCCCATCACTGAAGCGAAGTTTCCTGCTCCCAATTTGACGACTGCGAATCCCTGAAGATAGCTACAAAGTCTCGAGCATTACGCTGCGACCGGCAAGAACCGGTTCTCTCGATGTAGGGCTCACGACTTTGGTCCGATTCCGGCAATCTAGCCTTTAGATAGATAGTACTCATCCGACGAGTATTGATGCATAATATTTTTGGTCGTCTTCTTCAAATATGAAAAGATTGATCTGGCTTATCATCCTTGTTGTTGTTCATGCGACGGCATTCGCAGAGCCCCCAATTTGCTCGAGCAACACGGCAACTAACTCATTCGCGGATCTTGTTAAGCTGAAAAATTACCTAGATAAAGTTGCCGACAGCTCTGATGTTTTTTGGAAGATGCATAAAGAGCATCTTCAGGGAGTTTTACCCGTTGTTAAAAAGAAAAATAAAGAACTTCTGCAAAAAGATAGATCTTTAGCCTGTATCAATTGGTACAAGGCTTTCTATGCAAAGCAGGAAACGTTGTTCTCTGTATTTTTTGGCAGCTTTTATGAACCAAAAAATTTCATGTACATTGACTCCTTAAATAGAGAGAGCTTGACGTCAATTGCAACGCAACCGTGCGAGCCATTCCGCTTTCTTTGTGGCTTTAAGTCACGCCCAGGGGATACTCCTCAGTCCATCATCTTAGAAAAGGAAATTGAAGCTCCGTGGAATCCAAAAGTCAAAAAGAAGGTGGCAATACAAATCAACAATTCTTCTTCCTCCATGGATCCCTTCAAAGTAAATGAAAGTACAGAATATGATCAGCTGAATTTAATGACAGCAAATTTTAATAAACTGAACAATGATTTAAGCAAGGCCAAAGCGCTGTTTTTTATGGGGCATTCCAGACAAGGTTTGGGAATTTCATTTTCAAACTACGCCCATTCATTTTTAATCAATCAGTTTACAGATGCAATTCTAGAAGCAGCGACAAATGAAAGTTCGAAAAAGTCGGTTGAAGATTCCTTACAAGTGTGTTCTCACCTAGGCTGTTCATCCCAGAAACATTTTGGCGCGAAATTGCGAGCCGCGGCCCCGGAGTCATTACTTATATTATCCAATCGTTCCACCCAGATTGAAAGTGCGCAGAAGGTTATTATTGCAAGTTTAGATTCGCTTTTGGGTGGAGTCTGTCCCGAAGACTTGAGTTATATTCAAGAATTTACTGCGGGTATTCCTGGCCCGAATGGCAGCGGCAGTCTGACAACAAATAGAAATGAACAAACTTTTGTCATTGAATCAAAGTAAGTTCAATTGACTAGACGGATAGTTCTTTAACACTCATATATTTACGCGGACTCAAAAGGAGTTCCCAATTAAACTGGCATATCACCTAGGGTTTTTTTGGGGATACTCCAATTGATGACCTAAATCATCTGCAGGCCCAAGGGCAATGCTCTAGTTTCGATCACCTTCATCGACTGGGCAGGCTTTCAAATACCCGCCCTTTTCATAGCGGTCACCATTGCTGCAAACTGTCTTTTTTGTGCAACTTTGTGACCAAAATCTTGTGTTATCTTCATCATCGTTGTGCAAATCACATTGGCCACAGACCTCAGTAACAAAGCAAACAACTGGGACTGGAGGCTCTTGCTGCTGAGAATGGGCAAGTAGGCCGAAAGAAATCATCAAAAAAGCGACGGTCATTTTCATCTGGGAGCTCCTTAATGTTGTGAATGAACCCGTTTTACCACTAGCATTAGGACTGCTCCAAATCCTGTTTTTTTACGGTCTGAAAATGGGCATTTTTTACAGATGCCGAGGCTTCAAATCAAATAGAATGAAATTGTGCAACCTTTGTCGTTACATAAATTCAATAGGTAGTAAAAACATCAGTAATTTGTTTTCAAGTTTAAATGCCGCTTTGATTCCCAACGGCGGTACACTTTGTATCCAATGGCAAAACAGACCTCGACTAAGGGGTCAATTTGGACTTTAAAATTCCTGGCTTCTCAGGTAAGTCGAAAGTCTAGAAAGTATTTATAAATTTTCTAAAAACTTTATTTACTTCTGAGCTAATCGAAATAGACATTTTTTAATTCGATGAAGGGGCTCAGAAGATGCAAATCAAACCTGGTAAAATTATGTTATTGGCGATCGTCGCAGTCGTGAGTACAAGCTGCAGTAAAAAAAGGATTCTACAACAAGTTCAACAAATCCGATCCCTAGTGCCGTGGCAATTCTGCAGGCCGCATTGCCTGCAACGCTGGAGTCTTCTGCCGTCGCTTCGTCATCACTTCAAGAACTAGAAATTTCTCCAATGGTTGTCGAGTGCTCTTCACATTTATCCGTATAAGGCAAAGCGTTAGAATTAGTAAGCAGAGCTAAGTTTTTTCGATACGATTGGTTTACCACAACTAATCTAAAGAAAGGACACCTAGCTGTGCCGGAATTTAATTTAGCCGATGAAATGCTGCCAAAGGAACTAAAATTTGTATCATCCAAGGTCTTTAAAAATGGGTATCTTTGGGATGTAGTAAAAATGCGAAATGTATTTGAAATTTGCCCAAGATGTGCGGAAAAATATTCGGTCCAATGTGGAAAGGTTCTTGTTGTTGTTCGCGAAGCATAGATACTACTGCAAACAATATCGAAAGCCGTTTACAGAACCTGTAGCGGACGTTTGGCCACGAAGACGAAGCACATCCTACTTCCGCAATGCCGTGGCGGCGGACTGCGAAAACTACACAAATCTAAGCCTTGTTCGAAAGTACCATAGTTGTTCCAGTGGGTTTTTATACAAAGTCCATTATGAAACGTTGAAAACAAAACTTAGGGAAAGGGTCAATGCCCCGTGGCCCAAGATACTTGGAATCGATGAGCATTTTTTCACTCGCAGAAATGGCTTTGCCGAGTTTGCAACGGTGTTCTGCGATCTCAAAAAGAGAAGGCTTTTTGAGATGTGCAAAGGCAAGGACACAAAATCTATTTCTGAAATTATTGATCAGTATCCCGGACGGGAGAGTGTGGAGGTCGTGGTCATTGACTTATCTAATGGGTATCGAGGCATTGTCCGCAAGATGTTCCCTAATGCAAAAATCATAGCGGACAAGTTCCATGCACTAAGATTGCTATCGCCGGCAATGACGAAACTTAGAAAGCAAATCAATGGCAATAAGCTTGAACTTAGACAGCGGCGCTTGCTTCTGCGCAACCGAGAAGATTTAAAGTATTTTGAGAAGCTTGAGATGGATAAATTTTTAGAAAAGCATCCGAATCTTGAAAAGTCCTCTCAAGACGCAGCCCAAACTCTGGGTCGAACTCTTAAAAGGTGGAAAAACGAACTCATCGCTTACTTCGGAAATGGATGGACAAATGGATTTACTGAAGCTACCAACGGAACCGCAAAAGCCCTTCAGCGAAGAGCGAGAGGGTTTAGAAACTTCGTAAACTATCGGTTGAAGACTTTAAATGCTTGTTTTTACTGAAATGCGCTACGTGATAAACAGTTAAGTGAGAAGAGCCCACACACCATGAGATCTCAAATAGAACACTGCGGCAAATAGCCGAATTTCAAAATAGGAGTTGGTGCGGACGGCAGGATTTGAACCTGCGACCACCTGATTCGTAGTCAGGTACTCTATCCAGCTGAGCTACGACCGCACATAAGGATGAAATAAAATTGATTTTCAATACTTCTGCAAAAAGTCACGATTACTCTTGCTGAACGAGGCTGGGAAGATAGTCTAAAAAATTGGCAAAAACAAGGGTGGACGTTCGAAAAATCTTGGATTTTGCAAATTCAATAGGATCAAGTTATAGCTTCTATCAACGAGCCCGCCGTTAAAAGTCACTATCCAGATTCTTTGCGGAGGCTAAGGGGTTATGAATGCTAAAAAACCAAGATGTTTGGAAAAATGCCTTCTCAGAGGCTGAAAACGTACTTACTCAATTCAGAAACGATACCCTTCAGCTTGAAAAGTGCCACCAGTTTTCAGCGGTTTTGACCGATTGCCTGGCCAAGGGCGGAACAGTTTTTTCATGCGGCAACGGTGGTTCGCACTGTGATGCCATGCACTTCGCCGAGGAACTCACCGGACGCTACAGAAAAGACCGACGCCCTCTTGGGGCCTTGGCCCTTGGGGACGCCAGCCATGTTACTTGCACAGCCAATGACTATGGATTTAAGTTCGTATTTTCGCGCCAGCTCGAGGCCCTTTCACGGTCCGGGGATGCCCTGCTTGCCATCTCAACTTCTGGCAACTCTGAAAATGTAATAGCCGCAATTGAAGTCGCCAAGAAAAAGGGTCTTAAAATAGTCGCACTTTTAGGTAAAGAGGGCGGCAAAATCAAAGATATGGCCGATATTTCAATAGTTATTCCAGCAAATACCGCCGATCGAATCCAAGAAATGCACATTAAACTGATCCACATCGTAATCGAAACCATCGAACGTAAGATTTTCCCAGAGCATTACGCCTAATTCTTCGGATTGATTTGGATACTAGCCTGTGGCAGTGTGCTTGGACATGCGGAGAGGTGGGTGAGTGGCTTAAACCAAGCGTTTGCTAAACGCTCATAGGCTCAAAAGGCCTATCGAGGGTTCAAATCCCTCCCTCTCCGCCATTCTTTCCCTGAAAATCCTGTAAAAATAACTAGTTAGTGTTTCAGGTTGAGATCAACCTACAATTGTACCTACAAATTTAATCAAGCCAAGGCCCGCCAGCATCAGATCAAAGCGATATATTCGTGCAAGAATGGGGAGGCTTCGCCCCCAGCTCATCTGCGGGGCTACACTACAAACGATAGGGAAGCTTGCTAATAACCAACCTTTTGCCACTGCGGAGTAACTGTTTGATTGAGCTTATAAATTTGATAGTTGTCACCTACGGCGCAAGCTGCAAGCTGTTCGGGAGAGGTCTGCAGAGGTGAAGTGGTACAGGTTGAAAACGACAAAAAGCGAGTAACTCCGTCGAATTGGACCGTGAAGTCTCTAGTGGTAACGGACCCTTTTGTCGGTGCATTTGGCCATGCAGGATTAAACTCAAGAACCCAATTCGCCCCATCAAAATTATAAATTGAGCCGTCATTTAGCAAAGCATGCATCTTGTAATCAACGTCGATTTTCACAATCCCAGAAAGCGGTTTATAGTATTTCTGCTCAAACCATTGGGGGCCTATCGCAATATTTCCATATGCATCCTGTTGGGTTGAGGACATAAATTCGTGGGGTCGCTTTTCATATTTGAGGCTGAAAGGTGTGCCGATGAGGCGATCTAAAGACGGCGGATTGATCGGCGTTGATGAGGCCAAGCTCGAAAAGTTAGTTGCTGTTGCAATTCTCCAAAAACCCAGTTCCGATCCATGGTAAGGAACGATGAGATTTCCGTGCGAAGCGAAGTTGCCAAAATTCTGGATCAACTCCGATATCTATTCCGAGATAGAAGGGACTCCCGACACGCGAGTGGATTGAAGCCTTACTTTATGGCCCTCTCCGCCATTTCTTTTATGCATTTACAAAAATTTTCCCATTACAATTAAAGAGAGATTTTGAACTAGAGTTTTTGTGTCCATGAAATAATTTGGGTAACTTAGTTCAAGTTTTTTGATATCCCCGGTGTTTACAAGAACAATATTTATTTGCTTATCTTCGAAGTGTTTTATTTCTAGATGCAAATATGCCTGAGCGGCTGCTTCAAATTGATTGGCACTGTAGGTCTCCAATGAAATCGTATTTTCTCTGGAGTTCAATAAAATTAAACTATAGTGTCCCTTACGTCCTTTGGCCGTATTTTTAGAGATCGTTTTATATACGGCTGTATATACGCTAAGGTTTTCTATTACCTGTAATTCTTGAATTTTATTTTGGACTTGAGAAATAAGGTCAAATTTCAAAATTCCTTCGTGTGATTTTAATGGCGATTTATTTTCCTTTATTGCGAATACTGAACTCAATAAGGAGAAAAAATCCAACCATTTTCCACTTCCCTGTCCTGATTTAAAGGAACTGTTTTTTAGTGTCCCAAATACCTCCACACCCGTGGCCCAAATATGTTGTAGTTGCGACCTTAATTGTATTTCCAGAAATAGATTGGGAGTTTTCGCCAGTTTGTAGATAAGGTGGATACTTCGATAGCCATCTTTTTTGGGTGTTTCGACATAATCATCCAATGAAAATAACGAGTGTTTAGATTTTGATCTTTTATATACCTCTAACAACTTGTAGACATTTTCAGTGGTGTCCAAGATAGCACGTAATCCTCCGATATCTTGCATGGCGGACAATCGCATTGTTTTGTGATTCGAGAGTTTAAGCAGAATCGATGGTGTTCTTTTTAATCTTTGTGCAACGACAGCATGAGCACTGATTTTCTGACTTCTTTGCCTTAGCACTGTCGCAAAAATATCGAGTGGTAACGCATGATTAGCACGCCAGCTAGATAGAATATCTAGAGCTTTGGTCCTATCATCTTCAGCGCCAGACTTATTTTTCAATAGATCCCCTGCTCTATCAATTTTTGTTTTGCTATACTCAAGTGTGGTACGCTTCATAGAAATCCCATTTTTATTAGTTTAATTTTGTAACCTATTGATATTACTATAGTACGATTTACGTAAAAATATTGCTACTTCTTTAAATAATACCATTTTTTATAGTTTAACAATCCAAGTTATTGATTTTACTTACAGTTTATACGGGTCGAGCCAGTTCTATCCCCTGAGCTATAGTTTCAACAGCGTTATATGGCGCTAGGCTGCGGTCTTTCTTGCGATCAAAAGATCATATTCAGCGTGGGGACGAATTGCCCGTTAAATAGTGTTACCGAAGGTGCTAGCCTTAAGTCCTTACAATCACATGGAGGCGATGAGGTGACAGCGGCAGGTAAGTGGGAATATTTGCGGATTATGAGCGAACGTTACCGGTAAACGCGCTTTCTTGGTCTTTAGGAAGCGGGAGCAACAGAGTAAGCGATCCATTTCGTCTCGTTGTCAGGCTAGGGGCGTGATGCCTATAATGATGTCGGCTAGGTGTTCAAAATCTTCGATTGTTTTGGCTTTGGGTATCTCGGTGAACAAATATTTCATGGCCGCATAAATATTCACATCATTGACCTTGGCCGTGCAAAGCAGGCTATAAAACATGGCACTTGGCTCTCTTGGCGCAACCGGTGGCGCTCATCTGGCGGCAGCGCACGGATTTCTTCTTCGTGGTCATAAAGACGCTTGTAAAAATTCATCGCAACTTCCGCCAAATTCTGCCCAGGCTTCGCTCCAACCGTCATTGCTTTTTCAAAATATCGCCGGCCATGCATGTTGCAGTCCCAGTTGGACAAACTAATGTCAGAGTTTGCCGTGAAGCAAAATGACAAAAAGACCTATCTGCAAACTCTCAACAAGTTACTTACGGGCTGTGAAAGTCCTGAAGAAATTAAAGAGATCAAAGAGGGCTTTAAAGACCATCTGGATGAAGTCAAAAATCGACATCGAGAACTTGAAATAAAGGTTGATGAGGTAAAGCGAAACCTTGCAGCTACAAAGGCATCAGGGTTTTCGTGGGATAAAATTGGCGATCAAGCGGAGCGTGTTCTTAAAATAATGGCCGAGCACGACCCCGAAGCCTTAAAGCAAGCCTACCACACTTTGTTTAAACGAGTCGTAGTTGGGCCGGAAAATGAAAATGGAATAAGAACCGTGGAATACGTCCTCAGTGAACCCACTGAGGACGGTTTTGGTCCAAGGTCAGAAATGGTGGAGAAAGCATTCGGTGGGACCGGAAATTGTTCTCCAGTTCACTCGCGAAGCCCTGATCAAAATTCCAGCGATATTAGCGGGTTCTGCAGTCAGTGGAGAACAATCGACTACATACTTAGTAAGCATGTAGCCAAAACGAAGGAGAAAGCATTTTCGCAGAACAAAAACGAAGTAATCGAGTCATCATGACCCGAGAAGCAATGGTCCTAAAGCAGATGCGCGTGGGCTGCGGACTATCAATGAAAAAAGCTGGCGAGCTCATGGGCAAGTCAGACTCATACATCGCCCACCTTGAAACCGGAAGAATGGACATCCCAAAGGGAGAGAAGTTGGTGTTGTGTTTTTTGATGATATCAGTGGTGAGAACAAGTGAAATGATGGGAAACAGCAGTCTAGCAAAAGCTGAAATTTACGGAGCAAAGTATTGCACAGCGGCTTCTCTGAGGTCTCTAGTAAGGCGCTTTGTTTCTGTAACAGTTAGTGTTGGAAGTTCCGTTGCTTGCTCTAAAAAGACCAGATATTCTCTGATTTGGGCGTCATGCTCAGCTAGCAACGATAAATTTTTAATTAGCTGATCAACCGTAAATTTGCTGATTTTATAATTTGTAATCTCTGACAGTCGTTGGATCGGGATGCCTATCAATTCGGCTACTTGTTTGAGTTTCAGCTGCTTACTATTTGCAAACTGCACATAGTGCTTACATAGACTCATCTTCATTTTATCTTCGGTTGAGAGCTTCGACTTATCCGTAATATGAGTAAGTTGCTTTTTCAGTCGTTTGGCTTTTTCAGCTCTTTTAATAATTTCGCTGTTTGAGTATTTCATATCACCATCCAGGATAAAGTGTAATTGTGTGTATTTGGTCAGGTTTGTCGTAGTCGGTGTCAAAAATCATTATAAATTCTTTACCAAAAAATCGACCTTTAACAGGGCAATCAACCCTTACTTCAAATTGAGAGACTCTTCCCTTATGATTTCTAGCCATAATGTACTCTCCATCTAGCAACATCAAAAACTTCTCAATCTCAGTTAAACTGAAGTCGGTGCGCTTTTTAGCATTCAATATTCCAGTCTTCTTATTAAGGCCATGATTGATATGATCAATCTCAATAACAGCCTTAGTTATCAGGCTCGTATTAAAGGTAATATGCTTTTTAAGCTTAACCTCTTCAATCCTGCCCCGAACAGACTCTGTCCTGCTGTTTTTCATTATATTACCCCTATCGGCAAATGCCAACTAAATATTTACAAAATTTTGTAACTGTTTGGGCTTCGTCCAAGCATACGGTATTGTTACAAAATTTCGTAAATCCAGACCAAATGCAATTATACTGAACTGGGCTAGTTCTTTCAATCAAGTTCACCATAGGCTTAGTCTCTCGCTATTTCAATTGTGAACGATTTGTCGTCTATCGCCTTCTGCAGAATTAGCGTTACCAGCTTCTGCCTAGAGATATCCTCGCCATCAGCAACTTCAGCTAATCGATTCAGTAACTCTTTTGGCAAGCGAAATGTAATAGCCATCAGATGTTGTGACGTCGATACGTCACGTTTACCTGCCAAAATGAAAATTTCAAAAAATGTTTGCCAAAATGCGCCGGACCCGAAGTACTTCTGCACGACTTTTTGCCGTAAACAACGGCTGCGCGACTTATCACTTTCCCTCGTACCCTATG
>CALQIT020000096.1 GCA_943330705.2 Streptomyces griseus | reverse complement strand
TGGCTAGTTTACTCGTCAGCGGGACGGGCGTCCTTGCCCTCAGGCGGCCTTTGGGGACGGCATCCTGCCGGGCCGAGCCCGCTCACGAGTAAACTAGCCACAAAACCCCCACGGCTAAAGGAACGATTGCTAAATGAAGCTTTGAATGTTTGTTGGCGGTTCGGAATCTTGATTAAGCGAGTTCATTTTGCACAAAGAGGTTCAAGGTCTAGTCCGGTTGTCTCGGGCCTGACCGATTTCATTTGAATTGATTCAAACCGTAGATCAGACACCATTCGCCTTTTCCATTGCATTTTTCTATGGTGTTGACCATACCCTGCAAATGGCGTACATTTAAAGTGTATGGTCAACAGGCTTGTTAAGTTACCGGAAAATCAAAGTTTTTTTCTATTTGGGCCAAGAGGTTCTGGCAAAACTAGCCTTTTAAAAGCACGATTTGAAGGCAAAAATGTGCTTTTTTTAGATTTACTGAATCCTCGTATTGAGGACCAGTTTCGTATGAATCCTGAAAGCTTGATAGCACAGATTTCTGCGCAGAAGCCGGATTGGGTGGTCATTGATGAAGTGCAGAAGCTGCCACGGATTTTGGATTTAGTTCATCTTTTAATAGAAGAAAAAAAGCAGAAGTTTGCTCTTACTGGTTCCAGTGCTCGGAAGTTAAAAAGGGGATCTGCCAATTTACTAGCAGGCCGTGCATTTATGAATCACCTTTTTCCTTTCAGCGCTCTAGAGCTTGGAAAACAATTTTCTTTGGAACAGGCCCTAAGTTTTGGTCTTTTGCCAAAAGTTCAGTATCTAGAAAACACTCAGGACAAAATTGATTTTCTAGAGTCTTATGCACTGACATATTTAAAAGAAGAAATTCAAGCTGAACAAGTGATCCGTCGGATAGATCCATTTCGTCAGTTTTTGCAAGTTGCAGCCCAAATGAATGGCAAGATTATAAACTATCGAAAAATTGCTAGGGATGTTGGGGTAGATTCGACGACAGTTCAAAATTACTTTTCTATTCTAGAAGATACTTTAATAGGATTTTATCTTCCCAGTTATTCTAAATCCATCAGAAAACGGCAACGGGAAGCCCCCAAATTTTATCTTTTTGATCCAGGTATTGTAAGGGCTTTGTCAAAGAATTTAGATGTAAAGTTAAAGCCTGGAAATTATGCATATGGCGACGCTTTTGAACATTTTGTAATTCTCGAAATTTTCAAACTCATCAGTTACTGCAAAAAAAGATGGGATATTTCATATCTTAGGACAAAAGATGACGCTGAAATAGATTTGATCATCGAAGTAAGCCAAGGAAAAACAATTTGCATCGAGATAAAATCATCCGACAATATTAGAGAAAATGATTTAGCTAAATTCATCGAAATCAGCAAAGATGTCCCCAGATCAAAAAGTTACTGTTTTTCAAATGATTTAGGACCAAAGAATTTTTCCCATGTGCAGTGTCTTCACTGGACAGATGGTCTTAAAGAAATTGGCTTAGTTTAGGCTTCGACTTGAGTCTCTCTCGATCGAAAGTTAGTTACTCTGATAACTTCCAAGACTTAAGGTGAAATACCAGCGAGTTCGTGTGAACCACTATGAAACGCTTGGCCTGGACCTCTCTGCGTCTGTAAAACAAAAATTCTCAAATTAAAACTCGGGGCGATGGGTGAAGGTCTTGTATTCCCTTAGGAAATCGCCGGATTTTTAAAAATGTTTCACAGTGGTTCGTTCGCAATGGGTGACGGGGGTAGTTTTTCGTAAATCCTGAAAAGCTAAGCGATATCCGGTACAATTGAGTTAGGTCCTTTTTTTTGCGAAAAGGGCCTAAGGAATTCTCAGTATGGGCTGGGGCCAACGGAAACGTAGTTTGATGTTTCTTGGGATGACAGCAGTCATCTTGTCAGTTGGCGTCAGTTTTTTCAAAAAATTTTCCCGAGCCGTAGAGTCTTCTCCTCATCGATCATTTTTATTGCGAAGTCCGGCGAGCTCGGCTGAGGAGAGTCGGTCAGGACCTAGCTCGAATATTGGTCAGGATTTAAATATTCAGTGGACGGAAGCCTCAGTTGAGCTCTCGGTTTCGAATGATTTTGTAAGTGAAAAAATATCTGAAACTTTGTTAGAAAGTCTGTTGTCTCAATGGCCAAGTCGGCAAATTCTGTCTCAGCCCACCATCGGCGTACGAATCGCTCACTTCGAATCGAAAAATCAACTTGTGACCTTTGAAGTTGTCATTGGTATGGCGATCGAGCAAAACCCACTGACGGCAGACGTGAATTGCTCTCTTGAGCTAACCTGGTATCTTCCCCCAGCTCGGATCAAAGATTCTGTGTTGACGCTTGTTCAGGATCCGACGCCAGTAAGGAGATGTACGGTTAGCGGCGACCTTGGACAAGCCTTGGAAATTGGTTCATTTGTTGAGCTTGAGTTGAATCGAAGATTTCGAGAGATGGACCGAGAAAGTCTGCAACTATCCATTGGCGCAAAAGTATTTGGCGATCCTGAAACAGTAGTAAGGTTGAGCCAAATGGAGTGGCTTTCGCATCAGATGGATTCAATGCGACTCAGTCTGCGTCAAGACATTGTGTTAAATAAACAAGCACTGGTTTTGCGGCTCGAATGGCCCGCGCTCGAACATCTGCAATTTGTAGAGTCACTTTTAGCGCAGCTCAAGAGTGTTCCTTTTGATTCAGAGACTGATGCCGCTAAAGAAAATGTCGGATATGCGCAGAGTGTATTGCAATGGGAGCAGTCTGCTCCGGACTGTGAATGGAGAGGCCAGCTGTTTCCCTCAAAGCATGACTGCGAAACCGGAGATATGAATCTCTTTGCTGGTCTGCTGTGCTCCGTTGGCGACGAAAATGCTTGCGCAGCAGTGGCTGCCGGACAAAGCGAAAGTGGGCAGTGGTGGCGCAGTCCTCAGCTCAAAAAAAAGAAGGATCAGTACAACGAATTTTCATCTGATATGCTCATCGGTACGGTCCTGTACTTTCAAACTAAACATCAGCCTGAAGCCTTTTCTAAGTGGCTCAAATTTATTTTGCAGCAGCGATTGCGTGTTTCCTCTCATGTGGTGATTTATCGGTCCTGTGTACATGACCATGAGGGCACATGCAATTTGCTGGGTGGCGATTGGTTGCTGCTCAATCAGTTGGCGCAGAGATATCAGACACAAGATCAGGTGCCCACCTCAGTGCGAGGAAGTTACGGTGTCGATTACTCTTGGCTGCCGATGGATGCACTCTTGAACCAGCGGGGCTTTCGTCTGCACCTAATTGCCGCTCGCGTGTATTTAGCGCAGCTGTTTGAGCAAAAGCTCGCGCAAGCCACGTCACCTGACCTGGTCAGGGCTGCAGCCATCCTGGCGGCCAGAGAGCCGGAAAACCCATTCTTTCGCTATCTTTATTTTGGTGCAGATAGAAAGACAAACGAACTCTTCCGAAGCCAGTGTCCGATGTCCGCCGACGCGGCTCAGGGGCAAAAAAATGAGTGGTCCTGGGAGAGGGCGGGGGAGTCTCAGGCCTGGAAAAATTCAATGGGTTGGGATTGCATCTTTTTAGCTCGACTGTTGGCGAGACAAATGGAGTGAGTTTCTAAAGTATAAAAAATGCAGGTAATGGAGATTATTTCGGTCTTGTTGAAAGATTAACACTGGTGAAAGCCTCAGCTCCGACTACTGAAAGCCCATCTGCAAGCCTAACAGAAAGTCGATATAGCTCATGTTGGTATTGCTGGGTCCCTTAAGCGCTTGGCTGCGCACACCAAAGCGATAGGACCATGTGCGGTCCGCTTGAATTTCGGCTCCGGCGACTACGCCAAAACCTGAATAGCTCGACTGAATGGATTGAAATTGACGTTGATGAAAAGACATTCCGACATAGGGCCTGAAAAATTCACTTTCCCGATAGCTGGCCGATTGATCCGAGTAACCGAGAGGGGCTGCTATTCCCAAGTAATAGTAGTTCAGGCTAAAGTCCGGACCAAATCCCATATCCCCAGATAGGACCTTAGAAAAAAAGACCGAATATCCTACGCCCAACTGGATTTGCGGCGCTAAGCTAAAGTTTGCAGAAAGAGAATAGACACCAAAAGTCCTTACTTTCACATTGCCCGAGGTTGAGCCCGACGGCGGCTCTGCCGTTAGCGAATAGCTTCCCGCCTCAAAAGAAATCTTTTGCGCAAAGACCTGGCTCGACATGAACAGGGCAATGAGCCCCACTGCTATTTCTATCAAGCCGCCTTCTTTTTTTCTTCGGGCTTAATTGCGGTCACGTTACTTGCTTTTAGCGTCATATAGTCGAAGAAGAGTTTGGCTACCTTTTCCCGATGTTCGCCCACCGTCTCCTGTTTGATATTCGACTTATCAAACTTTCGCAAACACTCAACGAATTGCAACTTTTGTCGTTCGCTGAAGTGAACTTGCACCAGCATACGCACGGGCTTGGGCATATTCATCAATGCCATTGCCCATTCTTCAGTTGGAATCATAATAATAAATAGCTTAATGTCCTCTGGCAATCCGTCAAAAATCGCATAGAACGGTGGTCGCATTTGGTGAAGCACGGACTCCGCTGGCAATGCGCCATAGACCTCTTTTTCAGTCGCCAAGTCGCAGGTTCTCAAAAATCCCGAAAGCTCAATGTCGCGGCGATATCTTTCAAGAGCATGCGTGGAACGTAAGGCTTTGATCTCTTTGGCTGCCTGTATGTACTTTTTCACTTGCTCCACATCGGGCTTTTTGGCCTTTATTTCATTTCGTAAAAGCACCGCCCACTCGCCTGGCAAAATCTCTTTTGCAACACCCAAAGCCAAACTTTGCGGCAAAGCATGCAGAATCGCCAAGGCATGATCCTGCGGCATTGACTTCAAAAACTTCGACAAAGAAGGGCCGAGCCGCCATGACACAATCAGAAGCTCTTCCCAATTTTTGTCATCCCGAATTTGGACGAACTTAACAAGCTTACTCATAAGATCAAACGAGTTCGCATCAATTTCGCCGGTGTCGGCATAGGCCTTCAACCAAGACTCACTGGCGCTATAGGCAAACAATTTATCGCGGAGCTGAATCGGAAATTCACTCAAGAGCCCAGCGGTGCTTTTGGGTTGCTCTTCCATATAGCGATCAATCAAGGTCATATTTTCAAGCGTTGGAAAAGTTGGAAGAGTTTCAATTACCCTAACCATGGTTAAAATGGCCTCAGTCATCTTGAAACGATCGTTAAACTGCACACTGCCCGACGATTGCCACCCAGCGCCAGGAGCAATCGTGGCCGAGATCGCACCCATTGGTCCGCCCCCATGCCCGCCACCATTAGACTCTGCCCCGTGAAGCTTAATACTAGAAATTGACTTGCTAAGCTTTCCAACTGCTAAAAAGACAACCACCATAAAAATTAGTCCAAATAGCCCAGCCAAGGCCACGCCGATACCTAATACCCATGGGGTATAGTTTTTCGCATCGACGGGCGATAACCAGTCCCGCTTTTCGAAATCAATATTGTCTCGGACCTCTACCATCTGCAATCGAACCATCACCAGAGACTTAATATCGTTGATCTGGGATTCTTGAATCTCCTGCGGAAGCTGAATTTTTACCGAGATTCTTGAAACTCTTTGCAGCAGAGACGCTTCCGTTCGATTGGGATCATCCCACTCATCCTTAATTTCATCATAGGCCTCATAGTAAGGAAGTGCTTCTTTATCTGCACCACTCGCCGCTGCGCCATTTGCCCCCGCCCGATGAACAGGCTCGACCCTGACCGACGCCGTGAAGGCTCTTGATGGAGCAATGTCCTTAATGATCCCTTGAACCTCTGCAGTTAAATACTTTTCAAGCTCTATCACCCGAGGATGCCTAGGTGTTGTCTGGGCAAACGCTGCCAGAGCCATCAGCACAACTATGCCGAATGCTACAACCTTTTTCATGGAACCTCCTTAGGCTCAATTACTAAAACAACAGTCCGCGCCAGATCGTCGATTGAGGACGACTTGCGCTTGGACTCAGGGACACTTTCTAGATCTTTAAGCGTTAATAGCATTTCGCCAAATCCACCGAGGTGTATATAGGTCAATGGGATACCTGTCTTCTGCAAGTGGCGCATCACCGCAACGGACCTGAGTGCAGAGAGCTCTAGATTGTCTTTATAAAAGTGCTTATCTGCGCGCACTTTTTTGGTGTCCGTGAAGGCCCGAATGGCCAGCGTATAGTGAGTCATGAACGGTACATAGCGCTGATAGAACTGACCAAGAATTGTGCCCGCGTCGTTTCGAAGAACGGTGCTCCCGCTGTTAAAAAAGGAAACTCCCGGAAACTCGACAATCACTCGTTTACCAACAGTATAGACCTTGCCCTTAAACTCTTCCGCGACCTTACTGGGAACTTCCAACTGCATCCCGCTTGGCAAAGAACTTGGCTCTCGGTTTTGGCCGGAGGCCAATTTATCGGCAATATCAATTTTAAAGGTGTCTTTCTCTTTTTTGAATTTATCGGCCGTAAAAAACATAATAAAAAATGTTAACAACAAAGTAATCATATCCCCATAGCTGACCGCCCAGGTGCCTTCGGAATCGATCTCTTGGCGATGAAGACGACGTCTTACCTTTGCTGACATTAAGCAACATCCCTCGCTGCAACTTCATCGATGACCAACCGGTCATCTCGACCCACCATCGAGTTGAGAGTCTCAAATGACTCAACGACCGAGGCTTCGTCTTTTAAGAGCAATACTGCCTGCATGGCGATCTCTGCGTACTCTTCCTCTTCCTCTACCTTTTTAAGAAGCAATTCGCCGATCGGATTGATGATCATATTTGCAAACAAAAGGCCGTACATTGTTGCCACCAACGCAATGGACATCTCTCCTCCGAGCCTTCCCGCATCACTGGCGCCGGCCAAACTTTTCATGATGTTTACCAGACCCAGAACCGTTCCCACCAAGCCTAAAGCTGGCGGATACTTTGCCAGCGACCGTATTGCCGATCCGATTTTTCGCCAGCGCCTGCAGGTGTGATAAATTCGGTCTGACAGAAGCTCTGAGATCTTATCGCGATGAATACTCAGCTGAATCAGCTCTAATCCATCGACCAAAATCTCCTGATAAAGCCACTGCGCCTTATTGGAAGCGAAGGTGCGCTTCTGCAAAAGCTCCACAGAGTCTTTTAAAACCTGGTGAAAATTATTTTTTTCCTTTCGCAGCAAGAACTTAAACGCGCGAAAAATGTCAGAGCGGTACTCCCAAGGCAAAAGTACTAAGGCAATTAAAGTGCTGCCGCCAAGAACCATGGTTAAAGCAACAAAGTCATAGTAAGTTGTCACCGACTGGTTGAGGTGATTGATTGCTACAAATAAAATCGCGCCGGAGGTAAGGAACAAAAATGGAAGCAAAATCATTGGGTCTTCACTTTCTGCATGTCCTCTAGCTTTTGTACAATTTTAGAGAGCTCGCCTGATCCGGGATTGAGTGCCAATGCTCTTTTGTACTGCAGCAAAGCAGCGTCAAACCTTCGCTGAAGATAATAAACGTTTCCCAGCAGCGAGTGAAACGCCGAAACCGTCGAATAGCTGGCAATCAATCGAGATAGTTTTTGCTCGGCCACCGGAAAGTTCTTTTTTTGAATGTCATTTTGTAGATCCGCGACACTGGAGGCGATTTCATTCATTGTCTCGTCGATCTTTTTACCTGCCGCTAAGCTGGAGGAGGGATTTAAAACCAAATTGAGCGCAATATCCTTTGAAATATTCGAGGCCGGCACCAACACAGACTGTGTCTCATAGCCTTCTTTCTTAAGAACAAAGCTCAAGCTCTCTTTGTTGGGATTGACGTCGGCTGCTGGAACCGCCACCGGAGTTTTTCCCAGACTTCGCTTACTGCCATTTGCATAAGTGATCTCGACATCAACATCGCCCGGCGAACTAGAGATACGATAACTCGGCGAGGCGCAGCCTAAAAAACACACAACTGTATAGATACCAAATATCATTCTCATGACTTCGCTATCGGCATTGTCCCAAAAAGAGTTAAGGGTTTTTACGGCGTTATAGACTATAGTCCAGGTTGGACTTTTTAAACTGATTAATGGAGCGATTCAATTCCTGCATCTCACGCATCTGAGTTCTAATTCCTTCAATCTTTTGACTCGCTAAGCTCACTAAAAAATTCGAGAAATGGGTATCCAAGTACGAGTTGACCTCTTCGATTTCTTGAATGTCACCAAGTGAACTAGCATGCCAGGCCTTTGTATGCAGAAGCACTGCCTGCGTCTGATAGTCCTGCTTTCCTGTTACCTTCAAAACCTCTTCAATCAAAGCTGCTCGTTTTTGATACAAAGACAGCATTTGCTCATTGTAGGCCTGGACGATCACGGCAGCTTTTCTGGCTTCCGCCAGTCTTTGCCGGGTCGAGATATACCGAGTGGCCAACCCGCCGATCATGACAAAAATTGTGGCCATCGTCAGTCCAATATAAAATCTCTGTTTCATCTTTACCACCACCTGCGGACCATGCGAATAATATGATTGCCATAATCAGTCACATAGAGATTGCCATCAGTATCAAAAGCCAACCCGTATGGAGAGTAGAAGGTGGCATTCAAACGATGGATTCCTTCTTGCTCGCGATCGAGCGGCGATCCGCCTCGAATTCCCGTCGTTTCAGAAGGCCCTGCGGCCAAAGTTCCGGTATCATCTAAAAAGCGATTGGCACAGTAAATCGCGTGGGCGCCGCTGCTGGCGGCCGTCGTAGATCCTGCCGACCAACAAACTTTATCTTCGTTTCCGTGAACCGAAGTTGAGGCCGCCCAAGAGGAAATGCCACCAATATTTGAATTCGCACTTGTCGTCACATACGAGTAAATTTGCTTCACCACGAATGGCGAAGAGGTGCTGGCTCTGGCGTTAACTGAGATTGGCGCTGCATTTTTGAAGACAATCGCCTGAGTCAAAGAGTTAAGATAGCGAATGAGTCCAGTTGCTAGTGTATAGGAGTCCACAAAGAAGTAGTTCCCAGGGTAGCTTGCATCTGGGGCAAAAGCCCTTGGCTCTCTAGTTCTCATCGTGTCCATCGTCGAATCATTATTTGATGGCGCCGTGGTGCTGCACGAGGTGTTGCCTTGCGGTCGAGTCAGCAGTCCCGTCGAAGAAACTTTGACAATACAATGGTCTGCGTACTGAATGATATAAATATCACCATCGATAAAGGCAACATCCTCAGGCTGGTTGAGACGACCACTGGTTGCGGCCATTCCATCGGTATTTGCTGTTGACCAAGTGGCGCAACCATTTGCTGGATCTCCGGCAATTGTTTTCACTTTACCTGGCAGCAGATTGCCCACGCCGAAGAAATTTGAAATATTCGGACCCGATACATTCACAGCGCGCACCAAGCACCGAAAACTCTCTGCGTAAAACAAAACGTAATTGGTGGGGCTCGCTGAATTCGGATAAGGCACGACCTTAAAGCCCACCGGCTGCCTCATGCCCTCGGCGACCGCATCATTTCCTTCAACCCAAGTATTGGTTGACCCGTTTCCTGCAACCACCTCAGCAATACCAGTCTGCATGTTGACCCGACGAATCCAGTTATTATTGTATTCGGAGAAGTAAAGATAGTTGTTACTGTATTCGAGCTTGTACGGATTGTATAAGGATATGTCAGTGGCTTGAATTCCAGAAACATTCGCGCGAAAGCGATCTCGACCCGCGCCAATTATTTGTCGGACATAGCCATTGGCGTCTAAGTCAACGGCACGCCCTCGCAGGTTCGTGTAATCGCCCACTAAAATTTGAGTTTTCGCGATGTTAATGCTGGCTCCGTAAGGGGTGTTCA
>CALQIT020000095.1 GCA_943330705.2 Streptomyces griseus | reverse complement strand
GCTGATTACAAATCAGCTGCTCTACCAATTGAGCTAAACCAGCGTTTAGTGACACGACCGAAACGTTCTAGGAAAAAATGGGTGTCGTGTCAAAAGGAAATATCAAGAATATTTAGATACCTAGTTGGCGACAAGTCTCGGTCAGTGCAATCGCCGCCGCAACCGAAGCATTGTAGCTTGCCGCAGCACTCATTTGCGGAATCTGCACAAGTTCATCGCAAAGTCGCTCGGTCGTCGTCCGCAGGCCCTTGTCTTCGGCACCGATGGCCCAGACAATTTTATCGGGCAATTTAAGATCAAAAAGCTTGGCTTTTCCCAAATGACTAAGCCCGTAGACCCAAAAACCGTTCTTTTTAAGGCTTTCTAGGCTGTTAGAAAAGCTACCGACGATCTCGACGGGAACATGCTCAGCACCACCGGATGCGACTTTATGAACGGAAGGTGTCAAACCAACACTGCGATCCTGAGGAATAAGCAGACCTTCAACGCCCATCAGCCAGGCTGTTCGCAAGATAGCACCTAAATTGTGTGGGTCCTCAATGCCATCCAGCAGAATAATTTTTGCCTTTGGCAAGCTGTAAAGACGCTCCCAATCCAATTTCGGAACGAAACTTGAGAAAAGGGCCGCACCCTGGTGAGTGCGCGCCAAACGCTCGAGGTCGGCGTCAGACTTGAGCTCAATTTTGACTTTGCGATTTCGCAACTCAAGTTCAAGGTCTCGCAGCTCTTTAATGGTCTCGAAGTTTTGCTTGAGCCACGCCAACTGCACTCCTTGAGGATGCAACTTCATGGTCTCGGCGATGGCGTGGGTTCCAACGATGGCCCGCCAAGACTTTGGAATTTGTGCGGCCTGGACCGGATTTACACTTTTTCGCTCGGGAATCACCCGACTTGAAACCCTGTGAGTTCTATCACTTTTGTGATCTGCTTTGGGTTTTGAGTCCCGAGGACCTTTAGAGTTTTGCCTGCGCATACCGAGCCACCTTTTAAAAAATAGAACGCTTTAAAATAAATCAACCATTAATGCTTTAAACCCTTTAATCCCCTCAATGCTATTAAACCAGAGACAAATTATTTGCATAGATCGCTGTGAGAAAATCAAGGGCTGTTTCCTTGGCGTTTTTTGCTTCTAAGATAGGACGGCCCACCACTAGCAGTGACGATCCCGCCTGGATGGCTTGAGCCGGATCCATGACGCGCTTTTGATCGTCTTTTTCTTGGTCGGAAAATCGAATTCCAGGGGTTACCACAAAAAGATCCATGCTTTTGACCAAGGGTAACTCTTCGGCAGAACTAACGATACTTCGCAGTCCCGATTTTTTAACCAACTCAGCCAATTCAAAAACCGACTGAGAAATCGACTGAGCCTTGATCACAGAAGGTAGATTTTCTTGCCCCCAACTGGTCAGAATTGTAACGCATAAGATGCGAAAGGGCCGTTCGCGATTCAATAGCTGCTCAAGTTTAGCCAATTGTTCGAGCGCTTCGCAGCCGGCTAAGGCATGTACAGTGACAAAACTAGCCCCGGCATCAAAGCTAGCGCGAACCGCAGCCACCATTGTGGATGGGATATCGAAAAATTTGCAGTCGATAAAAACGGGGATCTTTGCAGCAATTTCGCGAACCAGGGACTCCCCATAGCGATGAATCAGGCGGGGGCCCAGTTTAACAGCGCCGATGATCTCATAGAGCTCTTCAACCAGATACAAAGCCCGCTCGCGCGAGTCCACATCCAAGGCCACGCACAAAGGATTTCTAGCCGGTAAAGAGCGCTGATTTAAATCCCGCAAATTTGGTTGCAAACTCATAGTCCTACTATCGCGGCGAAGGTTTTAAATTTTGAAGCGCTTCAAGGACAGATCTTAGTATCGCATCGGGGGCGACTTTCTTAACCTGTTTATCTTTGCGAACCACAAGCTCGACCTCGTTGTTGTCCAATCCCTTTTTTCCGAAAACAATTCGCAAAGGCATACCAAGTAAATCAGCATCTTTAAATTTGACCCCGGGCCGTTCATCCCGGTCATCCATCAAAACATCAATACCCTGCGCCTGTAGCCCAGCATAAAGGGCTTGGGATGCATTCATTACTTTTTCGTCCTTTGGATCCAAAACGCAGATATGCACTTGGAAAGGGGCTATCGCTAACGGCCAGATGATTCCATCTTGATCATGGCATTGCTCAATCGCCGCTTGTACCGTGCGAGTTACGCCGATGCCATAGCAACCCATCTCAATCGGCTGAGCTTTGCCTTCTTGATTGAGAAAGCTTGCATTCATTTTACTAGAGTACTTTGTGCCAAGATAGAAAACATGGCCAACCTCAATACCCCGAAAAGCCTGTAAATTGCCCTTTCCCGACGGACACTTGTCACCGGCTTGAGCCATCCGCAGATCGCCAACCTTGGTTGGCTGATAGTCGCGGCCGTGATTGACGTTCTTCAAATGAAAAGCATCCTGGTTGGCGCCGACAATGTAGTTCTTAAGTCCACTGACACCATTGTCTAAATAAATTGGAATCGTTAAGCCAACAGGTCCGCAGCTTCCGGGCCAAGCGCCCGAGACCTTCTTCACTTCTTCGTCTGTCAATAACTGAGGGGGATTTGCCATTCCCAGTAAGTTCTTTACTTTGACTGGATTGATTGTGTCCGAGCCGCGCAAAAGAACGGCAAAGGGCTTAAGCTCTTTGTCCTTCGATTCAACATCATCGTTACCAGAGAAAAACAGAGTCTTTACCAATTCTTTCGGCGGAATTCCCGTCGACTTAGAAAGAGTGCCAATGGACTTCAAACCGGGAGTCGCGAATTTTTCAATTGGCTTTAGCTCTTTTTCGCTAGAGACATGAAGTTCGGCATCAATAGCGGGACAGACTTCAATGTTTGCAGCAAAATCGCTGGAGTCACCCACCAGCAAGGAATCCTCGCCAGCATCGGCCAACAATTGAAACTCGTGGGTCTGCGATCCGCCGATGTTTCCCGCATCAGCTTGCACAATTCGATAGTTCAATCCCAGGCGGTCAAAAATTGCACGGTAAGCGTCGTACATAACTTGGTAAGTTTTGAGTGCACCAGCCTGGTCGATATCAAAACTGTAGGCATCTTTCATCGAAAATTCGCGTCCCCGCATTAAACCAAAACGGGGCCGGACTTCATCACGGTACTTGGTCTGAATTTGATAAAGAGTACGCGGTAAGTCGCGATAAGATTTCACATCATGGCGAATATAATCAGTGACGGCTTCTTCGTGAGTCGCGCCCAAACAATACCATTGCTGATTGCGATTTTGGAACTTAAGAAGACCTGCGCCCATTTCAGTCCAACGATTGGTCTCTTCCCAAAGTTCTTTTGGATGAACCATTGGCATTAGAATTTCGACACAGCCCCTTTTATCAAGCTCTTCGCGAATAATAGCTTCAAATTTTCGAATCGCCCTTAAGGCCAAATTACCGTAGGTGTACATTCCTGGCGCTAGCTTTTTAATCATTCCCGCGCGAATCATAAGCCTATGACTGGGGATCTCAGCATCAGCGGGGGCTTCTTTGAGGGTGAAAATATGTGCCTGAGTCCATTTCATTGCTCATCGCTCCCTTTTTGCACTTCGATCCCGAAGGCTTTAATTTTGCGATGGAGGTAACTTCTTTCCAGACCAATGACCTCGGCGGTGCGAGAGATATTGCCGCTATTTTCTCCAATTTTTTTAACCAGATATTCTTTTTCGAACCTAGAGCGAGCTTCGCGGAAGGTGGGCAGATCTGTCGCTGTGGCCGCAGAGTCGCCAACCGAAAGTCCGGCAAAATGTAAGTCATGAATATCGACGAATTCACCCGGAGTTAGAATATAAATGCGCTCGATAAAATTCTTTAATTCGCGTACATTGCCTGGCCATGCATGCCCGATCATGAGCTGCATTGCTTGCAAGGAAAATTCTTTTTTCGCAAAGCCTGCTTCTTTGGCGGCCAAATCGCTAAAATGCGAAACCAATGCTGGGATGTCCTCAGAGTGCTCACGCAAAGCAGGGACACGGAAGGAACGCAGATTGAGTTGGCGCCAGAGGTCCTCACGAAAACGCCCCTCTTTAACGGCTGCCTCAAGGTCATGTTGGGTGGCTGCGATCAGGCGAATATCAATTTCGATAGCAAGGGATCCGCCGACACGAGTGAACCTTTTGTCTTGCATGATCTTAAGCAGCTTTTCTTGGGCTTTTGGCGTCAGCTGAGCCACATCGTCTAAAAATACGGTGCCACCTTGAGCGAGCTCGAGTTTACCTTTGACGGCCCTATCTGCACCAGCAAAGGCGCCTTGTTCATAACCAAAAAGTTCTAGATCAATCAAATCATCCGGAAGATTGGCGCAGTGGATTTCAATAAAAGGACGGCTGGCCCGAGGACTTAAATAATGAATGTTTTGGCTGGTTAACTCTCGGCCCGAACCGTTTTCTCCGGTAAGTAGAATCCACTGATGGGCTGGCGCAAATTCAGTAATCATCTGCTTTAGCGCGACCATTTTTGGAGCTTCCCCGAGCAAGGCAATGCTGCGGCGAAGTTTATTCAATAAAGCAGTTTTTTCCTCACGCTCTTGATGGTAATTAATGATGTTCGCAATAGAGATTGAAATTTTATCCATGGACAGTGGCTTTTCAATAAAATCCCAGGCTCCCAGTTTTGTTGCTTTCACGGCAGTCTCAATTGTTCCATGACCAGAGATCATTACAAAATCAATATGTGGAAACTGCTTGCGTGCTGCTGTTAAGACTTCGATACCGTCAAGACTTCCGGGCATCCAGATATCTAAGAACACGACTTCTGGATTATGCTCTTTCATGGCTTTTAAGCCAGATTCTCCGTCATGGGCCGTGGACACAATATGGCCCTCATCACGTAACGAGGCAGATAGGACCTCTCGGATCGGAGACTCGTCGTCGACAATCAGTATCCTTGCTGGCCTGGTTAAACCCGAAGTATTCAACATGCTTCACCTCTAAATTTATCTGTATCAATCTCTATTCATCTTTGAGTTGCTCAGGATTACTACACCTGCGGCTTCCAGGCACCAACTTCATTCACCGGAAGTTCAATCAGCATTTTCGTGCCCGTGGGTTCATGGGCAAGTGCGCGAATAAAGCCACTATGATCTTCAATAATTCGCTTAACGATCGAAAGACCCAGGCCTGTCCCGCCCTCTTTTGTGCTGAAGTAGGGCTCGAACACTCGAGATCGCTGCTGTTGCGGAATTCCCACACCGGAATCTGTCACAGTGAGTCTTAGAATCTTTAGATCGGGGTCATAGCCTGTGGCCAATTCAATCCGGCGGTCGGACTCAGTAAGAACGGCGGCCACGGCATTGTCCACTAGGTTCACCAAAACTCTTTTCATTTGATCAGGATCAAAACGAAAAGCTGGCAAAGCGGCATCCCCGGTAAACTTAAATTCGATTTGAGGATGGGCTGGGCGAAAAATGGCCAAGGCTTCTTCAACCGTTCGATTGAACGAGCCGACAACAGGCTTAGCCTGCGGAAGACGGGCAAAGGAACTAAACTCATTCACCAGGTTTTTTAGATCTTCCGTTTGTCGCACGATCATCGTCGTACACTCGGCAAAGGCAGGATCTTGAATTTGCGCACCAAATTTTCTTTGCAAACGTTCCGCGGACAACTTGATTGGAGTTAGTGGATTTTTTATTTCATGGGCAATTCGCCTTGCAACTTCGGTCCAAGCCGCTGCCCTTTGCGCACTTACAAGCGGCGTCATATCATCAAAGACCAAAATTTTTCCGATCTCTTGCCCCCTATCATCTTTCAGAATCGAGAGGGTCATTTGAAAGGGGACGGCCTCGCCCTGGACATTTACCTTTAACTCTTTTTGAATACTTTCGATGCGATTTTCAGTCATTGTTTTAAGCAATTGTGAAAAAGTTCGAAAGTACTCCAGATTCAAAAGTTCTCGGACCGGCCGCCCGACAAACTTGTCAGGATCTAACTTCAACAAAGCCCCAGCGCGACGGTTGATGGTTGTTAAAAGGCCCTTTTGATCGACCGAAATAACCCCTGCGCTGACGTTTCTTAGTACCACTTCGATGTAGCGATTATATCTATCCAAATTATCAAGCGTCGTCCGCAAATTCGCATTGGCCTCATTCACTTCACTTTCGGATTTGGCCAAATTAGTGGTCATTTGATTGAAGCTTTCAACAAGGCTGGTGATCTCTTCACTGCCGGACCTTACCTCGACCGCGGCGTAGTCCCCGCCTGCTATTCTGCGGGTGGCACGCCCCAACTGAACCAATGGAACTGATAGTTGCTTGGCCAAATGAAAACCAAACCAAGTTGCCGCCAATAAAATTACCAAAGACATAACCACCAGAATAATTACGTAAATGGACTTCAAAGGATATTCAAGAGGGTTGACGTCGCGAAATTCATCATAGGCAGATGAAATATCGTTCATTTTGGAAATCAAAGACAAAGGCACAAAACTTGAGACAACAATGGCTCCGCGCTCGGAGTCTTCTTTAATTGGTACTATAACCCGAACCAAATTTCCTTCGCCAAATTGATGGATTGTTGATGAATCGACCTGGGACTTAATTCCCTTTTGCAGAAACTCAAGAGATACCGGCGGAATTCGAGGGATGGTCTCATCGTCAGAAATAAACACTTCGCGATCACCAAAAAGCGAAGGATAATACTCGACAGCATCAAGACTGTAGAGATGACGAAGATACTTCGAGGTCTTCCGAATTTCTGCAAGCGAGGACTTGTTGCGAATCTCGGCGGCAATCTGATGGGCGAAATGGTAATTCTTTTTCTTTGCGTTGAAATAGTAGGCGTTCGTGACCTCGAGGGAACTTTTCAAAACCCCCGCCATTTTGACACTAAACCATTTGTCGAAACTTGAGTTGATATAAAAAACCGAAGTCGCAAAAAATAGAATCGTTGGGACTGTACTAAAGGCCACAAAAGCCGCAACCAGCTTTGCCTTGAGGGAGCTTCCGAAAATTTTCCCACGGCGCTCGACAAAGACTTTCACAACGTTGCGAAAAATCATGAACAAAAGAAGAAGAAGCAAAATAATATTGAAATTGACCAAACCGAAAAAGAAAATTGAGTGCACAAAAGGTAACTGCTGGCTGATTGAGAAAAGGCGGATTTCAAACCAGGTCAAAAGCAAAAACAAAACGGCGATAAAAAAAATCAAAACGACTTCTCGACGTCGTTTTTTGGATTCTAAAATTGGACTTATGATTAATTCGTCGTCCTGGTCACTCATGCAGATTTTGATTAGAGTCTAAGTAATGGACTTTGTAAATAACGATCTGGAAGGAGGACTAACCCTTCGCTGTGGAAGCAGGCCAAGACCTACTTCCACATTGAAAAACTACATGGAATATTCTTTATAAACGGCTTGGCCAACATGAAATCCAGGGCCGCCTTGGTTGATCAATCGTAGGCATAGAGCCTTCGCTTGGTCCGCCTCAAGAATCGTCGCATTGTCGACGGCTAGGCCTGTCTGAATTTTTGCGGTATCCAGCAAAATTTTTGCATTGGTGATGCTGACTCGTGATTGCAATCGAGTCAAAATCATTCCCGCAGTTAGACCGTTTTGAACTTCAGACACAGAGGCTCCTTTGGTTGGGGTGGTATCTATTAAAAAAATTATTTTGCGTTTTTAGGGGTTTGAAAGCCTTGCAAGTCTTTCATCAAGCCAATCATTTCTAAGACGACCTCTGCGGCCTCAGCGCCTTTGTTGCCATGCTCGCCACCAGCCCGAGCCATGGCTTGCTCTTCATTTTCAGTGGTCAAAACGCCAAAACCAATTGGCTTTTTATATTCTAGGATCAAAGCTGAAACCCCACGTTCGACGCTGGAACAAACATAATCGTAGTGCGAGGTTTCGCCGCGAATAATCGCGCCTAAGGCCACAACACCATCGCAGCCCTGGTCTAGCAGAGCCTGGCAAGCCAACGGAATCTCGATCGCCCCAGGAACACGGACGGCAAGTATTTCAGCCCCTTCTTCTGCGACGCTTTCAAGAAAATCAAGCGCCCCTTGCTCGAGCTTATCGGTGACTTCGCTATTGAAGCGGGAAGTGACGACTCCGATTCTCAGAGCTGGTCCCGACTTCCGGGGTTTCGTTTGGCTTTGTTTCTGGTTTTTTGCCTGGTTTTTCGCCTGGTTTTTCTTCTGGCTTTTCTTCACTGGCTTCTTGGCGATTTTCGCTTTTCTTTTCATCGAGATCCTCTTTCAATGGAACGACTTCAACGATTTCTAGCTCGAATGCTTTCAAGCCGACACGTTTTTCAGGTTTGTTTGTTAAAAGACGAATTTGTTGAGCACCTAGTAAACGCAAAATTTGCGCACCCAAGCCATAGTCACGATTGTCCATTTCAGTGGCACTTGCCCCAGACAATAAAGCCTTGAGCTCGCTGGATACTCCGTGTGGGCGATTGTTGCCACGTAAAATAACAATCACGCCATGGCCTTCTTCCCGGACTCGGACAATCGCTTTTTGTAAAAGGCTTTCGCCATTGCGAAGAAAAGAAAACATGTCCTTGGTAAAGGAGTCTAAATGCACTCGAACCAAAACAGGCTGGTCGTTTGTGATCTCGCCTTTTTGTAATACCAAATGCTCAGTCCCATCTAATTTTGAAAGAAAGACCCGTGCTTTAAAACCCTGATATTCAATTGGCAAATCGCCAGTGAAGGTTTCTTCGACTAAGATTTCGCGGGAAAGTCGATACTCAATCAAATCTACTATAGTGCCAATTTTAAGATCATGCTTCTTAGCAAAACCCACCAAATCAGTAACCCGAGCCATGGTGCCATCCGGGTTCATGATCTCACAAATGACGGCCGCCCCGGTGAGCCCAGCCAATCTGGCTAAATCAACACTGCCCTCGGTATGACCGGCCCTGCGTAAAACTCCGCCTTGCTGAGCCCGGATAGGAAAAACATGCCCCGGCATTCGCAAGTCAGTGGACTTAGCCTCAGGATTGGCAGCTACGCGAATAGTGTGGGCGCGGTCAGCTGCAGAGATTCCGGTACTGACTCCTGATGCGGCCTCGATACTCACGGTAAATGCAGTTTTATTCGGCGTAAGATTTAGATCATCGGGAACCATCTGCGGCAACTTTAGCTTTTCAATTTGCGGCGAAGCCAGGGCCAAACAAATCAGGCCGCGGGCCTCAAGAGCCATAAAGTTAATAAGCTCGGCCGTAACGAAATCGGCGGCAAGAACCAAATCACCTTCATTTTCTCGGTCTTCGTCATCAACTAAAATTACCATGCGACCGGCTCGGATATCTTGAATGAGTTCTTCGCTGCTATTGAATTTCTTAGAGTGCGCCATTGACCATCCCCGTTTCAATTCCGCGCATCAGCGCTCGAGCCATGTAATCGGCTTCGACGTTAATAACATCGCCGACTTTTAAATCGATCAGATTTGTTCGCTTGATCGTTTCTGGAATAAGGCATACAGAAATCAAAGAACCGCTGACTTCGTTGACCGTTAGACTGACCCCATTCAAGGTGAGGCTGCCCTTTTTCCAAACAAAAGGAAGGACTCGGGGACCGATCTCGACGTCCAAAAACCATGAGCCACCTTGCTGCTCGGTGCGCCTTATCAAACCAAGACTTTCAACATGACCCGTAACCAAATGGCCGTGAATTCGGTCACCAAAACGCAAAGATCTTTCGAGATTGACCCTGCGACCAATAAGATTACTTGCTGGGGTGCTCTCAAGATTAAGAACCTTGAGGGTCTCGGCGGCCAGAGAAAATTGAATGCTAGCCTCAGAGAAGGCTTCTACGGTCAGGCAAACGCCGC
>CALQIT020000094.1 GCA_943330705.2 Streptomyces griseus | reverse complement strand
GCCACAGGACAGTCGGGCGCCCTCTTTCATTTCAGCAAGAGGTATATTGAGGGCTGGCGCCCGACATTGAATTCGAATCTGTTGCTGCGGAACCAGCCCCAAAATTTGCACCCGTACCTTCTCGGCCTGGGTGCCGACATAGGCTTGTAAAAGTTGACGGAGGCCCCCAAGCATTTCTACCGGAGCCTTTCCTTTTTTATAATAGACGGCGATCCAACTGGGAGTTCGCGCTAGGGGCTCACGCTTCATCACCACAATCCAACCGAGCATCGGCTGACTACTGATATCGCGAATGGTTCCCGTTTTCATGTAAAGACCTTGCTCGATAAACCAAGGTGAATCAGGTCGATTCGCCAGAGTGCCGGTGCGAACGGTTTCACCAAGAGCATCGATGATGTCGGGAGCGTCGCTATTCAGCTGGAGGTAAAGTTGCAAAATTTCTCGTGGTGTCAGTTCAATTTTGGGCAAAAGACCAATGGCATGGGCCGGAGTCAATTTGCCGATACCGTCGAAGCGCGGCGAAAGGGCATGTAAAGACTGACGATAGGCCACCCAATCTGAATTTCCGACTTTCACTTGATCGATAAAAAAACCATTGCACGATTTCGCGAGAGCCTCTTGCCATGTCCATTTACGAATCCAATTTTTTTCAGTGCCCCCGACTTCGCAGGCCCAGGATTCATGCCGACGGGCCAATCGAGACTTTTTCAACGCCGGGACACTTTTCAAGAACAGAGGCTTTAAAAGTGAGCCTGGCATTTGTGCGGTATCGACGTCCCCGGCCTGAGCCAAAGGCATGCGGCTGGGACCATCGATCAGTAGAAATCCTTCGGCCTGATTGTAAGCCGGCGCACTTTCGGAAATGCCGGTCAGTAGGCCAAACAAACCGTCTTCCAGTTCAGCCATGTTCCAGTCATTCTCCGGGGTCTTGGAAAAAAGGTTCTGATAGTACTTCTCTAAGGCATTGCCCCGCTTCGGGCTTTTATCAACGGCTTCCACGAGCAGTCGAGAAAGGGGTCTCGCCAACTCTCGGTCTTGTGACAAAGTTTTCCGGTGCAGACGAAAATACTCCAGCGCCTTAAAGGTAAAAACAGAATCGGAATCAGTCTCTAGCAGGTGGGAAAAAATACGGCGAAAATCTCCGGTGACGTAATAAGCAAAACACTCTTGAATAAAAATATTTTTTTGTGCGGGCGAAGCATAATGGCTTAAAAACTGGTGGGCCATCTCGTGCTCTAAAATTCCAAGAAAAAAGCCTTGCTCATTTTTTCTTTTGCCTAAGATTTTTGGATTTAGAAAAATATCCTGATCCTTGGACCAGGCCCAGTCATGTTGCAATGGGGACCGACTTTGCCGCTGATCTCTGGAAACTACAGAAACACGAACCGTCAAAGGCCGCGGCAGCACCCGGTAACGAGTCTCCCATTCAAACCAGCGCTTTTCCAAAATAGTCGATAGCTCTGCGGAGTCCGACCCCGCAGCTTCACCTTGCCAATCTATAACTACGGCGCCAGCCCTATTTGCCGTCCACAGAATCAATATCGAGGCGCACAGAAGGGCTGAACGAAGACTGCGTTTCATCGTAAAAATCATCCAATCGGGTGATACCGGTCTCAAAACTTCCTGCATAATTGACTCGGAAAACAGTTCCCGTGACCTCGGCGCGATCCATCCAACCCCGAGAAAAGTCGTAATACCAACGAATTCGCTCGTTGCCGACCTCTCGCACGCGGTAACTTCCACCCAAGGCCAAACTGAATGGCGAAGCCCGGTACTCTTTATCTTCTTGAATAGGAGTTAGGCCTGCGGGAACTCCGTCTGTCAGGACATAGTACCGAGAGCGAATAATATTATCTTCTTTGAGTTTCGTAAACTTGACCTCTCCATAAACCAGATCGCCCACCTTCAAGTGAGTTTTTGCTGGATCGATCAGGCTTCTTCCACCCTTCGTATCGAGAAGATAATAATTCCGTTCCACTTTCCAGCCCCGAGCCTGCGCCGCTACGGAAGCCAATGGCTGACGCTTCTGCACAATCACACGAGCCAGCATGGTCGCCGGTAAAGTGACTTCGATTTCACTACTCTTTCCCTTATTCACATCGGCGACTGGAACATCAATCGTCATGCCCCCCAGCGTCTGCACCCTGCGGGCTTCCGTCGCAGAAAGAGCTTTGCCATTCAACTTAACGCCCACATTAATCGATGCGTTCTGGTTACGAAGAGTCGTGAGCTCATCATCCAACATGTAAGTGCTAGAAAGAAAAACCATCGCATTGTCAAAGGTCGAACCAAAATGGCCGCCGTTAAATTGATTTACAATCTGCCACTTCACGGCGGTTTGGACTTTCTCGTAAGCCGGAGCATCGGTTTTTTTAAGAGCCGCAGAGACTGACGCCAAAGTCGAAATCCAATGCCCTGGGTAAGCGGTCCATCCACTTTGTGTAGGACTCCATTTGGAATTTTGAAAGCCTGTTCCACCGGATATTTTTTGCATATCTTGCAGGACACTTTGAACCAGCTTCGCTTTCAGATCAGATTTTACGTCGTAGTCACGGAAAGTGCCTATCGCGTTAAGTAGCAACGCTTTTTCCATCAAGCTTCCTTGGGACAAAACATACGGAACCTGCACTCTTAAATTCGGCATGATCTGATCTTTAGAAAGGTAAATGACATTTTTGGCATTGAGCATGGACTCGATGTACGTCAGGAAAACACCCTGCGGAGTCGTCACTCCATAGTTTTGTTTTTTCAAAAACCGGTAGCTGACCTTGAAGTCGTAAAGGCTGAGTTTGCCCGAAGTCGCCGTCGCCAGACTTGTCATTACTAAAAGTGTCATGTTGGCGTCTGCCGGGCCCGTATCACCAACAAACCATTTAAAGCCGCCGTCTTTCTGCTGAAAAGATTTAAGGCGTGAAATCCCCATCTCGCCAAATCCTTGTGCCTGAGCCAAAAGCGATTTTTCTTTTTCACTTAAAACAAGACCTTTTTTCTGAGCACCCTCAAGCCAATTCGCCAAAACCAAATTAGGAACTGTTGTGTTCAATGTCTGCTCGACACAACCATAGGGATAACGAATCATCCACTCCATAACCGGCGCCAAAACCCCAGCGAGTCCTGAAGTCACATGAACTGTTGCCGACTGCGCGGATTCATTGGCGGCCAGCTGCAGACGAAACTTATTTTTATCGGGAAAAAGATATTCCGGGGCTACGATCTCATTACTTTCAACTTTGAGTGTATCTCGATACTTCAATCGATTTTTGCCGAAGGTTAAATCGCCGACCAGACCTAGTGGTGTACTTTCTTTGGTCGTGGCCGCCGCAGAAAGAGTGACCATCTCGCGGGCTTGACCATTCGGCTTCAATGTTTGTTGCAACTCGACTTTATGATCCAATTGCAGACCGTTATTTCCTTCTGCCGACAGCTTATAATTTATCGGCAAAGACTCTGTGGCATGCACTGAAGTAATATTCATTTTCACACGGGCTTTGTCGCCTTTGCGAATAAAGCTCGGATAGCCTAGTAAAACAGACACCGGAGCTTGGGCTTTAAATTCGCCAGAACCCTCACCAAACCGGCCACTATTATCTACAGCAATTGATGTCACTTTCCAGATGGTTTGATTTCCAGGAAGAGTGAAAGCGACCTTCGCCTCGCCTTTTTCATTGGTTAGCACTTGGCCATTCCAATAGGCGGTGTCAGCCTGATCCATCGTTTTCGATTCTGCCTTCGCCGCCGCCAAACTGAAATTAGATTGAAACAGACCGGCTATTTCTTCTCCGTATCCGTAGCCTTGAAACTGCGAACTCACAAAGCTCATCAAATTTAACTTGGTTACCGGGTAAAAGAAGTCTAGAAGCTGGGGACGAATCTCTGGCTGCAAATCGAGGACAGCTTTGTCTACCACAGAGACTGAAAGCTCGGCACGAACCGGTTGCCCAGCAGAATCTTTTACTGTTAGTAAGAGTCCTTGAGGCCCTCCTGGCACAGTCATCTCGGCATCGGCTTTCACTGTGACTTTCAGCTTACGTCCACTATCGATTATTCGGAAACTACTTCGGCGCTCGACCCAACCATCACCAGCTTGAGGGTATGACAACGAGATATAAAGACCAGTCCCGTACTGGGGAAGAATCGCTTCTTCAATCCAAGCTGAGTTTCCTTCGACCTTCACCACTCGGTGCGAGTGAATTTTGTCGCCGGCCAAAGTGATATAAAGATCGCCTTGGTCTTTTCCGTTAGGCCCCCATCCCTTAGGCAGCATCAAAAAGAGAGTCGCCTTTTCGCTCGGAGTGACTTCAAACTTATTAGCGACGATACGAGGTTCACGAAGATCCAGAATCGGTGCCCCCTGCTTGCTTCCCGCTACGATCAACGAACTTTCGGTGGTCGAAGAACGTTTAGCCGAGTCATAGAGCTTTACAACCGCCGTTAATTCTCCGACCAGAGAAACCAAAGAGTCCGGCAAACTGACGATGGCTTTACCAGCTTTGTCGGTTTGAATATCACTATGACCGATATCTTTTATTTTTCCATCAGAGCCAATGATAGAAAAAACCACTTCGCCTTTGGTACCAGCAATTGTTTTTCCAGAAGCGGAAAGACTGCGCACAATCAATTGCGCCTCTGCAGGCTTACTAATCACTAATTTGTTAAATCGAGCCTGAGCGACAACATCGGCCGCCAAATCAAAAAACTTTTTGCTTGAAACGACGACGTTGTCATCGGCATCAACCACGGTCACCTTCAGCAAGTACTGGTAATCGTAATTCGCCGAACCTTTCACCTCTGTAGGAATCGCCACTTGCAGCTGCGCTTTTCCAGCACTGTCGAATTCAATATTTTCGACTTCGGTAACCAAAATAGGAAGCAAAGAAGAGGCACCTTTATCAGAAGAATCAAATCCATAAGTCACCGACGAGCCGGACTCACCACCACCAGAGTCTTCAACCCACTGAGGTGCTGCCATTCGCACCCGGTAAATCTGCGCTCGAGCGCGACTTACGGTGGGTGCTCCGCCAGCATAGCGTTCAGCCAGAAGACTGGCTTTTAAGGTATCTCCTGCTTTTAGATTTTCTTGGCTAGAATTAATATTGATGAAAAAAAGTGGCTTTACATATTCTTTTACCCGGATCTCTCCACTGTGCTCTGCTTTTCCTAGACGAGCCACAACTCGCACCAGGCCTTCTTTGCCTTCCGGAGTTTTTAAAACTCCTTGAAAGGTACCAAACTCACTGACTTTGACGTTGATTTCATTACCCAGGCGTGTGCCATCGAGTCCTTCAAGTCCGATGGCCACCTGTTTAGGCTCGGTCTGTGTGCCACTCAAACCCGCATTGAGCTGACGAAGAATTCCGCGAAAGTGAACGGTGTCAGCGCTTTTGTACATGGGGCGATCACTATATAGATAGAGATCAGGAAAAGTCGCAATCGTTGAGTAGTACTCAGAGTCAATCATCGCAGTTCCCTGAGGACCGGTGACCACAGAGACAAGATCATTGTCCTTAACGTCTTTCAGCTCAAGCTCACCGTGACTATCTGTTTGGCCTTTGCCAATCCACTGTCCAGAAAGATTTCTGGTTTCTATTTGTACACCACTCACAGCCGCTCCACTGCGATTGGCAACCCGGTAGATCAAATTCGAATTTGAAACCTGCAACTGAGCCGCAAAATCATTGATCACGACAACGACTTGTCCTTCCAAAGAGCCCTGAATGGTTTGCACGACATAGAAGCCAACGGGCAACACAGGTAGACTGACTATTTTTGTTTTCAATGATCCGCGGTATTCCCAATCGTCGGTAAATCCCGGAACATCAAAGGCGCGATGTTTATCTTCGACTTCGGGAACAACAACTAGCTCTTTCACCAAATTAAAACCGTCGGGCGTAGTGATTAACTTCTTTTGCCCTTTGGAAAACAGAGCCTTGTCGCCTTCTAGGTAGGCTCCGCCGGCGTTGGTGCTTAAAGATTTTCGGGTCGCGAAGTCAACGCCGTACCGAATCCAGTCGGTATCGACCTGAGCCTTATTCTGTCCGCCGAAAAGAAAGTAAGCGGGATTGAACTGACTTTTCGGCTCACGCCAAGCTCTTCGTAGATCGATTTGACCCGCGATAAAGGCCTTTTGATCTTTTGCCGACAGAATCCGCAAATAGATCGGCTCTGTTTGCATATAATTCAGCTCGATCGCTGCGGCCTCTTTGCTTGAAAAGTCCCGCCGCACAGTCATATAGAGTGCTTTTCCATAGGAGTTCAGTGAAACAAGCTGCAACAACAATCCGACTGTCAAAATTAAGTTTTTCATTCCAATCCTCAAAATATCGTAGGTGATTATATCGCTGATTTCGTTCCCGGCTTTTATCTAACGGCCTTAAGAACAATTTTCTTTCCGTCCACACTGCCAAAAAAAACTTGATCACTGAGGGACTCAACTAGCTTTTGCGCCTTCACCAGTTCTTCAGGAAAAGCCACAGCCACTTCTTTTTTTCCAATCTTGCGGTTGTCCCAGCCAATTTGCATATACCGTGAAAGCATTTTGCCTGGCGAAAAGTAGGCGGCCGCGGAAAAATCAGAGCTCCCAAGATCACTCACCCACTTGGCTCCCATCTCATTCATAGAGGGGGCTTTTTTGCTGCATACTTTTTCGACCAGCTGAACTAATTCTAAACGATTGCTCAATACCACTGAGTCCCCGCAAACAGGGCGAAAGAAAACTTCACCTTTTTTGGTGCCGGAAAGAAGATGGGTCAAATCAGCCATCAACTTGTCATTTTTTCCAATCATGGGCAGCAAAAGTCCCGTCGCAAGACTCAGCTTTGCCGAGAGAGAGGCTCCCCTTGAAGAACGCTGCTCTTTTTCTTCCTCTTCTCGCACGGCCTGCTCTTCTCCGCCTTCAGATTCAGCCGCCAGAACGGGCGCGTAGAAAAGAGTCATCGGAGTAGCCTTGCGTTTTCGCAAGGAAGATAAATCTGATTTCAAATACTTAGTCAGACCTTCTTGAGAATATCCGTCGAAACTTGGCACCTGCACCGTGGAATAGAAAATGGCAGAGGCCGGTAAGGCCTTCAGCAAAGAAGTTCCCCACTTGCCCTTCAAAATCGGAGCCTGTGCATCCTTCAATCCAATGACCGCATCTATCGCCTCGAAACGAGCCTCACTCGAATTCCATTTTAGGTGAATACGGCTTTCTTCTTCGGTCGAGAAAAATCGTTCGCGAAGCCCATTAAAGGCAGGAAACTGTTGCGCCAAGCTCACGCTCAGACGCCCATCTTCACCTTTTTCTAGTATTGCCCCTTTGCACCGAGAACCCGCTAGAGCCGTCAAAAAGGCATCACGACCGATCGACAGGCAACGATCAGAAATACTCAAAGCAAATCTTTGCCCGCGGATCAGCAGCGGAGTCACCGGCACACCTTTCAGTGAACCCACATCCACCTTTTGATCTTCGGTGGTCCGAAAGATTTCAACCAGGGCTGCGACCGCGGACTTTTCAGTACCGGAGATATCCTGGACAGAAATTGTAAAAGGACTGGAGTAATCCCGTCGATTGAAATAGGAAATCACCAAAGGGTGACCGGCCATGACCTTGCTATAAACGTGATCCAGTAAACGCCCTTTCCAACCCTTGGCACCGACTCCGTACTCGTCTGAGTTCGAAAATAAAATCGGCGACATTTTTTGCACCAAACCCTGATACAACATGGACTGATGAAATTCCTGGTACCATTTATTCTTGTCCATCAACTGCTGAATCAGCGTCGCATCCTTTACCACCAGTTCCCAGTTCGGTGCCAATGGTGCTCGAGATCTTGCCGCCGGCTTTGGTGCATCGGCGGCCCCCACATCGGCCCTGGCAACACCAGTGACCCCACACACGAGTAAAAGAGCATAGCCCCAAAGTTGACGTCTATATTTTTGCGATTTCACTATAGCCACGATTTCCATCGGTACACTCCATAAAAATTGGGATTATCTGGGGTTGGTCGCCACTCTGAGAAGGGAGCTTGCTTTAAGTCATCAAGCCAAACCTTGCGCACTTCTGCCTTTTGCTCTTGATCGCCATTGTGATAAATTACCAAAGCCTTTTTCTGAAATGAATGAGGCGATTTTAAAATCACCATAAGGTGCCAAGCATCTTCGGTCTTCTGCTGATCACGATTGAAAACTAATACATCTCCGGTTTGCAGACGTTCTTCCTCGAGACGTTCGCCCTCTGGCACCTTTTCGAAATTATAGGCAATAAGCGCGCCGGCCTGAAGGTAAGCCTGCTGGTGACCAGATCTGTCTGACCACAGCGGCGACGTTCTAGGCACAGCATCGCGAAATAGGAAACGAACAAACCCCGCGCAATCCCTTTGCTTCACATCCCAATCGGGCGAAATTTTCTGAGATTGCTCAAGGGCTGTTTTTGCCATGCGCACACGTGCGAACTCGATCTGTTGGGCCGTTTGAGCGCTCTCTTTTACCGGAGCGCTCGAACAAGCCGACAGGAGAGCACTGAGGCAAAAGCTAGAAATTATCACACGCAAAGGACTGCGCGAAAGAAGGAAAGTCATTCGCCGCCATCTCCATGTCCCTTGCGTCGGGCTTTCGCTTCAGCGACCCACTTTGGCCAAACTTTTTCATCCCTGGGGACTGTATCGACTCCGGGCACGTAAATGGAGGCCGCGCCCCCTTTTTGTATTTTTACGAAAGCCAGGGTGACCGTCTCGCCCGGCATCACTAGGGGTTGCTGAACCCGGCGGCGAATCTCGTTAGGCGAACCACCGAAGAGGACAAGATTGAGTGTGCCAACCGTATGTCCTTTATCGCCACTGGGCCAATAGTTAGCGTCAATGCGATAAATTCCAGCTGGAGGCGAAGCATGGGTATACAGATAGGGTCCGTATCCGGGCTGGTCAAAATCGCCACCCTGCTCATTGAGATAAAATTTTCCTCCAGATGCTGAGCTCGTATCTGCCCAATAGATATGTGCCTTAGGCTCGGCTAGGGGATCCCCATCGATGGCAGGTTCATAAACATGAAGATCTGTGTAAACACCGTCCGTATCGCTGGTGAGCACGGCCATGAACTGCACCGGTGGGACTTGGGCAAATACAATGCGTGATTCTTTGAAGGCACCGGCCTTATTAGTACCCTGAATCAAAATCGTGTTTTTACCCTGTATCACTGGGAATTTTCTTTTGAATTTACCGCCAAAAGTTTTCATCAAATAGCGATCACCATTGATATTGATGGTCACCGGATTGACGCTCAGATCACTGACCGACCCCGAGACCTCCACCATGCGATTCACCGTCCAACCCCCGCGCGGTTCACTAATCGTAAACTTTCCCGGAGTTTTCCCATCGCCGACGATTTTTCCACTTTGACGAGCCATACTGGCTGCATTGGCAACAAAGGCAAAATTGAAAATGAGGATCAGCAGCAAACACGAACGGCAAGCGATAGCTTTCATTGAAGTCTCCTCTGACGGCAGTCCACTTGTATGAATTTTTTCACTCTAATTTAAGGATAGAGCCAAGAAGGCCGTCAACAGATTAACCCCCTGACATTCATCAGCAGGACCTCACAGAAAATAGGCAATAAAAGAGCGGCTCCTTACAAAGCCCTGAGGCTTTAGAAGCCCACAAAGCCTTATGGCTTTAGAAGTAAACCAAAGGGTCTAAAAGATACTGGGCCAAGGGCGCTAAAAACTTACGCGCTACAAGGCTTAAAAACGATTCTTAATACTGCGCATCAATAGATCCTTGGCAGAATACCGTCCACTGGGTACCTGGGTTATAAGACTGAGAATTTTACAAAGCTTTCGTTTTTCCCGCCATCGAAGATCCCAAAGTGATTCG
>CALQIT020000093.1 GCA_943330705.2 Streptomyces griseus | reverse complement strand
GGAACGAAAGCTTTTATCCGGTCATGTAGAAATGGGCCCAGAGCTGTCTCATCCTCCTTTCCACTATAGTTCGTTAACCAAATTTTGAATGACTTGCGCACTTCTTCGTCGGTTAATTTTTTCACAATTTCTTTTGCACCACGCTCCGTTAGATTGCTATGTATATATTGCAATCTAACGGAGGGGGAAAAATATGAATAGATCCGACAAAGGCGCGTCGCTTTTTGACTTTTTTGGCAGAAAAAAATTTGAAGCATTGGTTAAAAAATGGGGCGTTGACAAAGGAGTCCGTGGCTTTTCAACCTGGAAGCTAACCAATGCTCTGATTTCTTGCTTTGTATTGCGGCTTGGCTCTTACCGGGATTTTGAAGCCACGCTGGGCACAAGGCTTCGGCAAAGCTCCACGTCGTCTGGAATGTCGACGGAGAGTGGATTGATGATTTTACTATTACTCCGGGGCGCAGGGTCGACTCACCAGTGAGCCTTGCACTGCGAATTTTATCAGGGAAAATGTATGTGTTCGACAGAGCTTACAATGACTACGATTTCTGGGGCAAAATCATGAAGGCTAATTCTGATTTTGTAACCCGCCTTAAAGACTGTCCAAGGAATTGGATGTTGCAGATGAAGGTGCTAGTGAAAGTGGGAAGTGAAAACGGAGTTCTGTACGATGGTCCATACCGGCCGCCGCAGTTTTATTTCAACTTTTACTGCAGCTCAAAAAAATCACAGACAAATTCTCGGGGACGCTTTGGGATTTGTTAAGATCAATTCGCTCAGCCCTAACTCGAAAATGCCTTGCTGACATCAGCCCGACGGCTGTCGCTGGAATGACCCATCCCGCGAGGATCTTACGGCGTGAAACTGAATCAAATAAGCCGGTCAGGCCTGATTCTTGCCACAAAAGAAAATTGACGAAGTCTTTCGATTGGATTTTCAGCATCAGTGATTTTTTTCTGTTGCTTTCGATTCTTCGGAAACAGACGCCTGTTTCGTTATCCAAATTCGCCGATTCAAGTCGCTATTGGAATGAAAATGCCCATTGTTTCTTGGTTGACTTACTGGGTGGTACATTTATTTCTTTAGCCCTTGGACTTCAAAAAATAATAAATTGACAAATTTGCCCATTTATGAGAACGTGATCCTGTGAATAGGCGAACTTATCCAGTTGATATTAAGGTAAACGGGCACAGAGTTAAGACTGTGATCATTGATTCGCACTACGAGCTAAAGCACTCGGCGACAATTTCTGATAAGTTGATTTTGGAACTTGTGCAACTTTTAGATGGCGGAGACTTTGCCGCAGAGTCAACTACATTGAGCTATGAATATTATACGACCGATAATTTGTTGTTTCGCGGAAAAAGATACCGAATGATTTGGTTGATTGAAAAAAATGAATTGTTCATTGGTGTCATAAATGCTTACAGGAGGCGATGATGAAATTTCCAAGTGAAAAGGAACTCGCAAAAATGCGAAAAAAACTAGAACGGGCTGAAGGTTCTGTTGTTTTGCCTAAAGACGCTTCGGCTTTGGACAAATTTCGCTACGAGATCTGCCGACAATTCGTAATTTACCAGCGAGAGCGCAAAATAAAATGCAAGGATCTTGCAAAAATTGTAGGGGTCGATGAAAGTATTATGAGTAAGGTATTACGGTATCGTAACGAGCGATTTACTACAGACAAATTAATTCAAATGCTTGCTAAGATTCACCCTCGGCATATTCTGATTTTGAAAGTCGCCTAGGCATCCAACCTTTATTTGATCCGGATTCTATCTCAAATCGGTTGTGTCGTCGAAACGAGAAGACTCCAGCGGGACGGCTCTTCGCGCTGGATGCCGAAGCTTGACGATAATCTTACCCTTAGTCGATTTTGTTGATTTTAATGACTTCGGTCAAATGGACCAAAGGGCGGGCCGGGTAGCCGGCAATTGGTTTGTCGAATTCAATCGAAAAAGTGGAGCGTCCACCATTTGGCAAAACCGTTGGAACTAGCTTACCGACAGTGACTTGTTTCGGATAAAGTGGATCAACAATTTGTATTGTTTTTTCTTGAGCATTAAAATCAAAGCCAACTGAAAAATGCGACCATACATACTTGCGACTAGTTCCGCGCTGGGAATAGACATCAGTAATTAATATGTAGGCCGTGTTTTTCCCATCACCGACAAAAAACTTTTCATCAAAGCGACTGACAACTGGAACGCCGTTTCCCTCTTCAACAGAGGCAGCCTTTAGTTCTAATGAATGGCCCCGCCTTCGTCCCTCGGTTTGTATCAGTCGCATTAAATCTTTGGTAACAAGGCCATAGCGGGCATCGTCGCTAGAAATTTTGCTGGCTAAATCAGTCAGAATAATATTCGCAGAAGTCGGTCCACACAGTCCACCAGAAGCAAGCACATAGCGTTTTCGTTTAAGATAGGGATGCTCTTGCCCACTTAGCTCACGGCCCTCGGCCAGCGCATCAAGAGATTCGCTAAAGCCCGCTTGTTCCTCGAAAAGCTGCAGGCATTGAATCTGCTGGGCAGACAGGCGAGAACCCCCGCACAGCAAAGCTAAAAACAAACCCAGATTGCAGACGGAAAAAAACGCGCCATAGGCTTTTAAGAGTAGCAACCTCGGTGCCATGGCCAAAAGACCCGAATTGATCAATAGCAAATCAGGACCAAGTCACTGCCGACAATGATCATGCCAAAGTAACAATTTACGGCCTGATTTACTGGAACTTTTTCGATTCTACCGCTTTCGATTCTACTGCGGAGCAAGCCTATTTCGCGGCTTGAGTTGATAACCGAGTTTTAATTCGATTGAGTTCTTCTGGATTGGAGCGAACGCGTAGTTTTACCCCTTTTTCGTCGTAGGCCTCGGACAAGACACGCATTCGACTGCGAATATCGCCGATAATACCTTGGACAGTGTAGGGAATAAAAACATCTTCTTCGACCATGTCTTTTTCAAACTGAGAAATTAAAACTTCACGCAAAGAAGCGAGGTCCTCTGGGCTGCGAGTCGAAAGAAAAATAGCTTTAGGAAATTCAAGCCTTAAGATTTCTTGATCTGCAGCGGATAGGCGATCTCGCTTGTTCAAAATCAATAGACTGGGGATTGCTCCAGCTCCGACCTCTTGTAAAACTTTTTGCGTTACTTCCAATTGCGAGCGAAACGACGCATCCGAACAGTCCACAACAAATAATAATAGTGAGGCATTCAAGGCCTCGTCCAAAGTTGAACGAAACGATGCCACCAAATCATGGGGAAGTTTTTTGATAAATCCCACTGTATCAGAAAGTAAAATTTTCGGACGGGTTTCAGGATAAATGGGCCTTACGGTTGTGTCCAATGTTGCAAAAAGCTTATCGGCGATAAGAACTTCGCTACCGGTCATCGCCCGCATGAGCGATGACTTTCCAGCGTTTGTATATCCCACCAAGGCCACAGAAATTTCTTGCTCACGGCGACTGCGGCGCGTGAGATGCTCTTGCCCAATTGAACCTAACTCTTGCTTGAGTTCTTTGATTCGATCACGAATTCTGCGTTTATCAAGCTCTTGACTGGACTCGCCGGAGCCCTTTCCGCCAACACCACCACCCTGGCGATCGCCACCCCCGCCGGTTTCGCGCAGCCGCGGGGCTAAATAGGTCAAGCGGGCGATCTCAACTTGCAGGCGGGCCGCTTTGGTCTTGGCATGCCTACTAAAAATTTCGATGATCACACCCGTTCGATCCAATACAGGAACGCCGGTGGCACTTTCTAAGTTTCGCAATTGCGACGGCGACAGGTCGCAATCAAAAATAATTACTTGGGCTTTTTCGTGAACTTCAGCAAGCTTTTCAGAGTTTTGCTGTTCAGAATCTTCTTGGTCACTTGACTCATCGAAATGGTCATCGTCCTGGTCACTATCGGGCTCGTCGTCTTGGGGCTCATTATCCGGTTTGTTCGAGGCAAACTTTAGGGCCGCCTTGCTCTTTTTATGCACCACCATCGAGGCCACAACCCCCGTCCCGCCGGTGTAGCGGGCTAGCTCTTTGAGCTTGCCGTCGCCAAAAACCGCGGCCCCCCGTGAAGATAAGCGATTCTGGGATAGGGTGCCGATGACCTTATAGCCCAAGGTTGTTACCAAGCGGGAAAGCTCTTGCAGCGAGCTTTGGTGCTCATGGTCAGTCATCCCAGGAAGTTGGACGCTGGCCAGAAGGGCGGAAAGAATTTCAGAGTTGGTAGCTTGGTTCATGAAATGGGACCATAGCTTGATTTTTCGGAAGTCGACAGCAGAATCAGCAGCCCATTGCCAGTCTCTTGCCAGTCTCTTGCCAGTCTCTTGCCAGTCTCTGGCCAGTCTCTGGCCAGTCTATTGGCAGTCCATTATCAGGCTAATGGCAATTACCTTGCATTTGAGAGGCTCCACCTTTGCCATTAAGATAATTTATTCACTTCCAATACTTTTCTGATTCCTATTTTATGATACTTGAGCTAAAAAGCGGACTCCAATTACTAGTCTCTCTTGAGTGTACGGGCATAGGGCTCATTTCCTCTTTAGTAGGCTCCCAATCGCCAATTTAAGGAGGCTCACATGGGTAAAAAAATATATGTTGGAAATCTTTCCTATTCACTGAACGATCAATACTTGGTGGATGTATTTTCTGAGTTCGGCCAAGTCGAATCAGCACGTATCGTAACTGATCGTGATTCTGGACGCAGCAAAGGTTTTGCTTTTGTTGAAATGTCGACAGATGACGAAGCTCAACTTGCTATCAGCAAATTGAATGGCACTTCTCACGAAGGTCGCGCGTTCAACGTAAGCGAAGCTAAACCAATGGCTCCACGTGAAAATCGCGGTGGTGGCGGTGGTGGTGGCGGCGGCTTCGGTGGCGGCGGACGTGGTGGCGGCGGCGGTGGCGGCGGACGATCTCGCTACTAGTCTCAAGTCAAACCCGACTCTAAAACGACAAATGTGAAAGGCTCAACGCCATGGCAAAAGACGACTTGGTAAGCATCGATGGAAAAGTTAGCGATTTGTCTGGCGGCGGAGCCTACAAAATTGTTTTAGATAATGGTCAGGTCATCTCTGCACGGTTGTGCGGTAAGATGAAAAAGTTTAAAATTCGAGTGGTCGTAGGAGACCGAGTCACCGTTGGTGTCTCGCCTTACGACCCCACTCATGGTCTTATTACGAATCGACACAAGGGCAACGAACGCCCTTCAAATAATCCTTCCTAAAGCCAATTTCTGCTTGTCTGCAATGCCTTCCGCAAAGACAATAAATTATGGAATTTATACAAGATCACTGGCGGCCTTGCTCAAGTTGTAAGAAACCAATCGGCTACAGAATTAAATTCTACGAGTGCAGCGTCAGTACCTGCACCGGAAAAAGAACGGGCTACGTTTTTTGCACCGTCCACTGTTGGGAACGACATCTTCCTGGAGCCCGCCATCGTGACGCTGCCGCAATCGAGAAGACTTCCCCGTCGCTTGAGCAATGGAAAGCGGAGCTTGCAAACGATCCTCTACCTGCAGCCAATAAAGAGCCGCAACGAAGGGTCGTAACAACATCAACACCGCAGTCAGCAAGTCGGCCGCCGATGCAACGAGCCGGGTCAACCAGCATGGACAATGAAATCCTTGTTGTGGTTTCAAAAATGAAAACCTACGTCAAAGAAAAAGCAGACTACAATACGTCCAATGATGCTTCTGAAGTTCTTTCGCATTTCATACGCCGACTTTGTGACGATGCGATTGACCGTGCTCGTGCCGATGGTCGCAAAACCATCATGGGCAAGGACTTCAAACTATGAATTTCTTGGTATCACTAGCGGAACGCCCTGCTGCTTAAATGCGTAATTTCTCAAGGGCTTCGTTGGACTGCGGTCGAATTTCCAATGGCACAACCATATCCAAAGGAACAGGCAATCCTTGTAACTCGGCCATTAACTCTTGAACACTCATGATCCGGTTAATACGAAAAGCATTGTGGCCAACAGTATAAAGTTCTTTTTCATTTTGGTTATTCATTTCAATTGCAGCCAATAGCCCATTGCAAATACAGAAAGTTTTTTCATTTTCAAATTTAGATGGGCAATTACCCTTGTTCAGTAAATAGCCCTTGTCACACTTCGGAGCTCGCTCACGCACTAAAGCTTGTTGGTAAAAAGGCGACTGCTTAATCACGCGGAAAAGCATTCCGCAAGGCGAACCGGGTTTTGCCGCCAGCTCGATATCGTCTTCTTTGCAATCGACCAAAAGCTTCTTGTAGTTGGCATTGGCTCCAGATTCATAGGTCGCCAAAAAACGTGTGCCCATTTGCACTCCGCCACAACCCATGTCCAAAGATTCCCAAATATCTTCATGAGTATAAACGCCACCAGCGGCAATCACAGGAATATTTCCCCAGTTTTTTACAACATCTAGAACTTCTTTTAAGAGAATATTTAGATGATGCTTCGGATCCAAAGCGTCCTCGACGGTTCTCCAGGCGATATGACCACCGGCCAATGGACCTTCGACAATAACCGCATCTGGCAAGCGATCGCTGCGTTTCCAGCGACGAAGAATCACTTCCATGGCGCGACCTGAACTGACAATTGGAATCAACGCAACTTCATTGGAACGGGGGTGAGATTTGACGATCTCAGGCAGTGCCATTGGCAAACCCGCACCGCTAATAATGGCGTCCACGCCACCGTCCATGGATCCCAGAACAGAGTCTTCGTATTGATTGATAACCGCAACCATGACGTTCATTCCGATCACGCCATTATCGCCCATTTTTTTAGCGTCACGAACATCTTGAGCCGCCGCATCACGGGCATTGAGTTTCTTTCCATGACGTTTTGAAACAATGCGGTCTAGACCTGCGGAAGAAAGAACTCCCATTCCCCCTTCACGAGCAACGGCGCCTGCCAATGTGTAGCTCGACAGTCCAATACCCATACCACCTTGAATAATCGGAACTCGCATTGTGATATTCTTGATTTTTAACTCAGGCAATGGTGATGGAAATTGGCGAGAAATCATGTATTTATCCTTTAAAAAGATAATTTAGTTTGCAGACTAGCAGCCTTGTGTTTTGGAATCAAAAGGAAACTATCCCTTTCGTAATATTGACTGTGCCTGATCCCAATCCCGCACCCACTGTGGCAAATGGCCAACAGGAGGGGGATTTGACACAACTTTCAGGAGCTCTTCCGATGACACAGATCCCCCTGATTTCTTTAGGAATCTCGCGCGGATAAGGGCGCAGGCCGCAACCGTTGTAGGCGCAGCTGCCCGATCCCCCACAACCCGAGCACCCCAAGTAAGAAATTTTTGCTCAAGAAATATGGTTTTCTCATCCCAACCTAGAAGTGTCGTTTCAACTTCAAACCGCTCAAATACACGCAGTGACTTTTTGAACTCGATGCCTTGGCCAATGACAATCGGATACCACTTTTTAGCTTGGACTTTTCCCAGCATTCGCGAGCGGATCATCAAGTCGACCCTGGCCAAATCAAGAATCGTTAAATAGCGACCGTTATTAACATGTCCAAGGCCGTCCAAATCTGTGGGCCAAACGCGAAACCCAGTTCGGCAGGGCCCTAGAAAATCGCAAGGCTTACGAAAGCGAGAAAACATCATGGTCCAAAGCAAACGAAAAAATAAACTCATAGGCTGCACATCCAATTACTATCTTCTAGTCATTGCCGGGAAAGGGCAACACTAGGGACGGCCCTTCACAATAGTCTTACCGAAGCTTTGAATACACCTCAAGCTCAGTTCACAGCTTTGCGTTGCCCTTAGTCAGCCACCCCCAGAGGCCTGATGGAAGAAAAAATCCCCGGCGAATGATGATATAAAGCGCGGATAGGTTGCTCCGTTCCGGGGACAGAAAACTCGGTCCAATGCCTCGTTGTGGGGCCTTGTCTCTTCCCGAGAAGGCGAAAATCCATATATTGCTTTAAATTGCAAAGACTGCAAAAAATTACGTTTTATATCGTTTTTATTCTACAATATTTGGAACCTGTTGAACGTTTACTCGAGGTGACTAATGGCTAGGGAAAGAATGCAACCCGTAAAAAAAGCTCGAGCTTCTCAAGCTCAGAAAAACCTATCTGTGATCAAAACCGCCCTGGTTTTCGGCGGAGTCGTGTTTTTTGGATTTATCTATTTTATCGCAAAATTTGTTAACCTCTACTAGATTTCAAACTATCCTTATGGGATGTCACAACTTACTGGCTATTTAGCTGCAAAAGACTTTATAGCCGAACTTCGCCAAGAAATTGCCCTTTATCCCGACCTGGTGATTCAACGCGAACTGAACGATCTGATCGTTGTTTCTGGTCCAATCAAAGATCTTTGTTGGAGCCAAAATACTTGGATCGACATTCAATCCCGCGCCTTTCAGTCCATAACAGAAGCCGCAAAAATTTTAAAAGCCCATTCTAAATTTTGGGCGCAGTACGGAGTTGCGCACTTTCGCCGAGGTGAATTGATTCAAAACTCTTTACCGAAATGGAAAATTACAGCCCGTAGCTTTTTGGGGGAGCTCCCTAAATATCCGCTTTCTTCGTTTTGCTTGGAAGACAGTAATACTTTATGGTTTAGCGCTTGCTGCTCAAGCCCCTTTCCCAATGGACAAATTCAGTTTATCGAAGACAAAACTAATCCGCCTTCACGTGCCTATCTAAAACTTTGGGAAATCTTTACGCTATCGAAAAAAGCACCAAAAGCAGGCGAAATCTGCGTCGATTTGGGTAGCTCCCCGGGCGGATGGACTTGGGTCTTAGCCAACTGTGGGGCCATAGTCACCAGTGTCGACAAAGCCGAGCTAGCTCCGCAAGTCTTAAAAATGAAAAACGTCCACGCGATGAAAAAGGATGCGTTTTCTATTCGGCCAGGGGATTTGTCAGCACTGGGCATTCGCGCTGAAAAAATTGATTGGCTTTGCTCTGATATCATTTGTTATCCCGCAAAACTTTATGAATTGATTCTAAGCTGGATTGAATCTGGACGAGTTAAAAATTTCGTAATAACCATCAAGTTCCAAGGCGAAACCGACTTTGCAACCCTGGCAAAATTTAGGGCAATCAGTGGATCCAGACTACAACACTTGTGCCACAACAAGCACGAAGTCACATGGTCCTATTTTACCTAAAATATAAAACCCAGCGCACTGGGCGGCGGATGTGCCGTCGATACGGCACGTTTACCTGCGCTAACAAATAAATTAAAAAATCACCAAAGTAAAAAATCAGCATATTGAGCCAGGAATACTTCCGCACGTCTTTTTGCCCTAACAGGGCTGCGCGACTTACCACTTTCTTCTTCCTTCTATGGGTATTGGCTCCCAAAGTTCCAACTCAAAAATGGCCACGGCATGCGATAGCTGTACAGCTATCGCATGTGGCCGTGCGTTCCGCTCGATATATCCGATTTTGATATGACAAGGGCACCAAGGTAAAAGATCTATACGTTTTCTCGGGCCCGTATTCGGCTCTTTGCGTTTTATTGCCTACGTGCCTCTTTTTGAAACAGGTTCACCTCCAAGCGCTTTTGCAACAAAAAATTTATCGACCTCACCTCGATCTAAACGCACTACCAATTCCAATAAAAGCGATGGCTTCTGTTTCATCAATGCTCCAATTGCGATAGGCTGCCGATTGCTTAGGCACAAGCACCTAAAATCACTGCAAAATCTCAATCTAAGATGACGCTACGTGACCGACAGAATCGCTTTGGAATTAACTGCGACAAAGCGCTTTGGAATTAACTGCGACAAAGCGCTTTGGAGGAACACTTATTCAAGGCTTTTGGCCAGGTTGCCGATAGGATTAGTATGGCAGTTCAGCAGAAATCCAAAGGTTATTTTACCTTAAAGGCATTTGCCGCTGCGGTGTTTTCTTCATTCTTTGTCCTGTCTTGTCAGTTTAGCGGCAGTATTCAATCTGAACTTTCTACCACAGATTCGTCTGTAGAT
>CALQIT020000092.1 GCA_943330705.2 Streptomyces griseus | reverse complement strand
TAAGTCCTGAAAAGCTCGCATTGTATCAATCAATCCAGGAGCAACGATGATCTTCCAAGCGTGCAAAAAAAGAGCAAAACCAAAGACAACTGCAAAAGCCAAAAAGACATACTGCAGGTACTCAAGGGTTTTTGCCGTCTTCCCCCTTGGCGTTTTTTGCGTCACCCATTTATTTCCCCAGGCGGTTACCCCGATGGCCTCGGCTAAATTTCCACAGGCGCAAAACCAAGAGCAATAGCGCTTACCCAAAAACCAGACAGCCACCGGCACGACCACGAAAACATAGGCAAAGCCACTGAATGAGGTAAACCCGTTGTAAAGATAAACATATGCATTTTTATTGACCGGAGCATAGGTATCCGCAAAAAAACTTTGCCCACCTTTCAGATAGGGTAAATAGTATGGAATCAAATAGAAAAACAGAAACTGAGAAACCAAAATGCTAGTAAATTTCTTCTTTTGATAGGGACTAATTGGTTTGTTCTTATTTTTACCGTAGGGCGTTTTTCCATTAATAATAATTTTGGCACTGATACCACAGACAATTGCCGTATAAAGGCTGCTGTACCAGAAGCTTGTCGACTTCCCAAACCAATAGAAAGTTTGCGCAACCTGATCTTCGCTAACAAACCACAACGGGTATTTGTAAAATAAATAGAAAAGAATCACAGTTGGCAAAAAGACCACAATGAATATTTTTTCGCTAGTTGATCGCATGCAATACCCCAGGTCGCTTGATTCTACCGGCTGAGCTTAACATCAGGCCTACTGAGGCTCATTTCTTTTCTACGAAAGGTCCAGAGCAGCCTCGACCTAGGTCCGCGCAGGATCGAATTGGCATCACCGGCAACCCATATACTTTTTACCTGTCTAAAAATTTGCCATCTCTGCAAATGGCTCAATGTGGGGTAAGTTGCCGTAGTAAAGTTCTCTAAAAAAAGGCGGAAATAACTATGAATAAGTCCTATGCTACGACCCTTTTTGTGCTGCTTTTCGCAAGTTTGGCCCTGGCAATTCCTACGAAAAAAATGCTGCCTAAAAACTTAATGAACGATCGGTTTTTCGCAGCGAACTCACGAGAAGCATCCATGGAATATCAAGGAACCGTAATGCTCAATTCGCTATCCACTCCTGACGAAGCGGCTGTCCGCAAGCAAATCGAAAAACAAGTTCCATTTTTATTTGGCATCCTTTCGGCAAATCAACAGCAAGGTGTTCCAAAACGCGACCACAAGATTCAGTTGATTTCAACTCAGCTAGCTCGGGCGGGCGTCTATGCTATTCAATACAAGTTTGTTGGCACCATCCAAATCGAAGGAAACCTTCCTTCGGTAAGACTGTTGCTTCCAGTAAATCCAAGTACAATTCACCAGGACGCTGCTAAGACTCCAGCCTGTTTGGACGAGGGTCACCCAGATGCCCACTACTTTTGGTACTATTATAACCCGCGAAAGCCAGGCTGCGGATTAAAAGAAGGAATTCACTATAATATCGTCTCTGCCCTTTTGAAATACAAACTCAACACTCAGGCAACCTACCCGGAGTATGCAAAATTAATTGATAGCAAAAACGTAATCACGATCAATATCATTTTTGGAATGGATGATGGCTCAAAATCACTAAATCCAATGGAGTCTTACGATTACAATGCCTACAACTACCGGGACTTCCGGGCCGGGCAATTAATGCAAGGATTTAAATCAAAAATTTATAGCAAGACGGATGTTACGAAGTTGGTGGGTACCAGTCCGCAAACCCCGTATATTGAAGAGCTAACAAAAGCTATTCCAAACCGACCAACCGTTCGTATCTTAATGTTCTTCGGCCCGATTGATTCCTACTCGGGTGTCACTTTCCATCGCTATCTAGCAGCAAGCTTAAAGGCTGCTTCGGTAACGATCTACACCGGACACTCAGGTCTTGGTGAGTACCTGGATATCAAACTTATCGAAAAATCAATTGGCGGAAAACTTGAACTGCCAAAAGATAGATATCAAATTGTTTTCTGGAACGGCTGTAGCTCGTACCCTTACTATAATCAAATGTACTTTGACCTTAAGACAACGATGCAGGATCCAACAGGAACTAAAAATATGGATGCCATTGCCAATGGTTTGGCAACCTTGTTTACCGCTATCGAACCTTCGTCTTCAGCCTTAGTCAATGCAGTTTCATTGTGGGCAGAAACGGGAAAAAGAACTTCGTACCAAGAAATCATCACGGCGGCGGATACAGATAATTTGATATCCGTCTCAGGCGACGAAGATAATGGAAATTAATCATGAAACAAAAGCCCTTTCTAATTTGTTTTGTAATAATTTGCGCGGCTCTAGGCAGTCCTGCTGAAACTTGTCGTTACTCGTCGATTGAGATTGATACCGGCGGCAGTAAAATGCCGTTGCCGGTGCAAAGCTATCGTGGGGTTCTGAAAAGCGTCGATGAACTTCTTTGCCTGTATGAAAAACCACAAGGTCTGAAGTTGTCACTGCAGACAAAAGGCACCGATGCCCGCTATAGTTTTTCAGGCAATGAAATCGCTAGTGTCGCTCTTTATGAAAAATATCAATCCGGAAAAACGGCGCATCCAATTTATGGACAATTTATTTTAGCCCATGAATACACGCACTCCATTTTTACTTTGAATATGATGAAAGCTTCGGCCGCTTGGGGCCACTGGCCCAATGCCGAACTCAAGGCTAACAAACTGCAAAATATTTTAAACGATTTGCAGGACAAAGCGGCCCAAACAACGGACCCAGGGCAGCAGGCCCTGCTGAAAAAACAATATGCCGCCGTCGAAAAGGCTTTGCGCCAAGTTTTGTATTCGTTGGAAAGCATAAATTACGTTGCGGCAAAGGCAATCAATGAGTTTTATGCGGACTTGATTCCTGTTGTTCTAACCGCAAACCCAAGAGCGATCTACCAAGCCCTTAAAGTCGATCACAAAGACAACTTTTCGGACTCTTCTTTAGTTAGGGATTTTTCGCAAACTTACGGTCAGCAGATTCTTTCCCGTTGGTCCTTGCAAGTGGGCAAGATGATGAAGAACAATGAACTGACAGGACTGCGCTACACCGGCCTTGCCCCGCTGCGAAGCTTCGTTTGGGAATTGATCAAGGGCCCTGTGCAAAACCCAGCGAATAAATCAAAAATTGCAATCGCGATCTTTCAAGTCCTTGCGCAAGACTACCAATCACGATTTGCACAACCGATGGCAGCCGAAAGCTTAGATGTTACAAATTGGAATCTGCAACTGGCTGAAAAAATTCACAAGAAGCTGCTAGAAAAATAACTTTAAAACACGAGGGCACGTTCTAGTGACCAGATTGAATCGCAAATTCACAGCTGCTAATTACCATCGGCCCAAAAAAACAACTTCAGTTTTCAGCTGGACTCCGGTTTTGTGCAAAACTGTAGCTTGCACTTGTTCGATCACTTGACGGATTTCGGAGGCTTTGGCTCGGCCCTTATTGACAATAAAATTAGCGTGCTTTTTGGAAACCTCTGCATCACCAATGGCATAACCCTTGAGTCCACAAGACTCGATCAAAACCGCCGCCTTTTGCCCAGGTGGATTCATAAATACCGAACCACAACTTGGCATATCTAAAGGCTGCTTTAACAAACGCAACCGATTTGCTGCTTTAACTTCATCCAAGATGGTTGGGTTCGGAACAAAAGGCCAACTGACTTGAACTTGAGAAATAATTCCTGGCTGCCAGCCCTGACTATGCCGGTAACTCCAATGAATGTCTTTCGCCTCAAAGCGCTGAATCTGCCCCCCGTCTTTGAGAACTTCAATCCAATCGACAAGCTCGCCAAACTCACGCGGAACAAAGCCTTCTGCAACCCCAGCGTTCATTGCCACCCCACCGCCAACGTCGCCGGGAAGACCGGCCAAAAAAAGTGCTGGTGCCAATTGGAATTTTAAAAACGTTTTTAACAATTCAGACTTGCTGGTCCCAGACAAACAGCGAACAAAAATCCGCTCGCTTGTTTCTTCAACTTCAATTTCTGCAAAGTTTTTCAAACAAATCGTAAGTCCGGCCACTCCGCGATCTGAAACTAAAACATTCGTCCCGCCGCCAAGAATTGTGATCGGAAGCTGCTTGGCCTGGGCCCATGCCAAAGTCAGTTGCAAATTTTCTAAAGTTTTCGGAAGACTTAAGTATTCTGCCAGACCGCCAATCAGCCAAGACGTATAAGGAGCCAATGGGGCATTACGCTGAAGATATTGAGGTTCTTTAGGGCCATTCTCTATTGGGGTTTTGTGTTTACTCATGCTTTTTGCAATAGGCTTAGAACTTCAAGCCCAAGCTTCCAGCCATCTCCGGCACCTAAGGTTAAAAAAACGTCGCCGCGACGAAGTCGGGAAAATACATCCTGGGCATTGTCTGGCGATTTTGGCAGATATACACAATTTGCATGTTTCATTTCTTGGCTAAGGCGTTCAGAGGTAATTCCGGGAACCTGCATTTCCCCAGCTGGATAGATATCAGTTAACAACAGCGCATCAGCTTGCGCGAAACATTGGGTAAAGTCGACCCAGCAGGCCTCAGTCCGTGAAAATCGATGCGGCTGGAAATAGACAACAATTCTTTGTTCCGGAAACTTTTCGCAAATCGCTTGCAGAGTGGCACGAACTTCGGTTGGGTGATGTCCATAGTCATCATAAACCTTAATCCCCGAGGCCTCCCCCTTGTAATGAAAACGACGATCAACCCCTTCGAACTTCAAAAGCCCTTTGCGGCAAGTTTCAAAACTGAAACCTGCCTTCAGACCGGCAATAATTGCAGCGGTGGCATTCAGGGCATTATGACGGCCAGGAACCTTCAGTTCAAAATCACCAAGCTTTTTCCGACTGGCGCCATCTCGTTCATCCAATTGATAGTGTCCGTTTTTACCGGCAAGAATCAGTTCATTCTTTTCATCAAAGCCGTAAAAAACAACACGCTTGGGAAAATTTCGAAACAACTCACGCACCTGCGGATCATCACCGCAGATAATGCAAACTCCGTAAAATGGAACTTTTGCTGCAAAATTATAGAAAGACTTTTGTAACTGATCGAAGGTCTTATAGAAATCAAGGTGGTCAGAATCAACGTTCGTAATGATTGCGATCTCGGGCGATAACTTATGAAAACTGCCATCACTTTCATCGGCCTCGGCCACCAGCCATTCGCCATCCCCAAGCAGTGCTGTTGATTGAATCAAATCGAACTTACCACCAACAAAAATCGTTGGCTGCACTTGGGCCTCGAGAAAAATCGATGCGGTCATCGAGGTTGTGGTGGTTTTTCCGTGAGTTCCAGCCACCGCTAGACCCCGCTTAAGGCGCATAATTTCAGCCAGGGCTTCAGCCCTTGCAATCAGCGGAACACGCTGGGCCCGTGCCGCTTGAATCTCTGGATTTTCATCATTGATCGCACTTGAAAATACGACAACATCAGCATCACCAATATTTTCAGCGGAATGCCCTTTAAAAATTTTCACGCCCAAGTCACGCAAGCGTTGCGTATTTGCATTATCACTAAGATCACTTCCCGTTACCCCTGCACCCATATTGTGCAAAAGCTCGGCGAGGCCGCACATGCCAATGCCCCCGATTCCGACGAAATGAAATTTTGACTTATTCAATTGCACAACTGACGTCCTTACTGGCTTGCTTACTGGCTTCCCAACAAAACTGCTGCCAAGCGATCGGCAGCCTGAGGTTTATAAAACTTTTTAATGTTGTTGGCCAATGATTCTAGAAGGTCTGGCTGACTGCGCAGCCGCTCGATTTCTGCGACCAGCCTATCTGCAGTTAGCTCCTGTTGCGGAATTAGAACCGCCGCGCCCCCTTGAACAAGGCTCATTGCATTTTGCTCCTGGTGTCCGTCGGCCAATGGCAAGGGAATGACTATCGCGGGCAGGCCAAAAGCCGCCAACTCAGTCAATGTGCTGGCCCCACTCCGGCAAATCACTAGGTCAGCCCAGCGATAGTATTTGGGCATATCATAGATAAACTCTTGCAGCTCCACTTGGCCCTCAAAACCCTGATACTTTTGCAGAAAATCGCTGTGATCAAGGCTGCCTGATTGATGAACAATGCGCACTTCCCGCAACCAACTTCCGCCCTTTTTAATGGCTTCGCAAAGAGTCCGACCAATAACTCGTGCCCCTTGGCTTCCGCCATAATGAAGAATATGAAATTCGGAATGGGGAATCCGAAAGCCATCTTGCTTTTCAATTTCCGCCCGAACTGGCATCCCAATGACTTCGATATTTTTGCAGGACAGAAAGGATTTGCTCTCGACAAAGACGACAAAACATTTTTGCACAAATCTTGATAACCAGCGATTTGCCATGCCTGGATGTGCATTGGGCTCCCAAATCGCTGTCGAGCGGCCCAGCAGCGCCGCCGCCAGCACAAAGGGCCCCGAGGCATATCCGCCAACACCTAAGACTATCGCTGGCTTTAGTCGAAGGATAAGCAGCACTGACTGAGCAAATCCTATTGGCAATCGCAGCAGGGTTTTAATTTTATTCAATCGATTACCGGAAAAATTAAGTTTGCCTCCAGCGATCAGATGCAGCGGAAATCCCTCTTTAGGAATAATCTTCTGCTCAAGACCTGAAAGACTGCCAACAAAATGAATTTCTGTCGCGGGCTCCTGCTTTTGAATGGCGCGAGCGATAGCGATTCCAGGATAAATATGCCCCCCAGTTCCGCCTCCAGCAATAACTATAACTTTTCGCATAGCCTGACTTTGCAGAATGTCAGGCTATGAGTCAAAGCGAAATTTTTTGTCTATTTTTAAGTCCGGCGCCGATAGAGGGGGAATTCATTTCGCTCAATGCAATGGCGTTCGATATTCAGCAGCAATCCATAGAAAAAACAAATCGAAATCAAAGAGCTTCCACCATAACTTAAAAATGGAAGCGCCAGACCCTTGGTCGGCAATAAACCCATAACCACACCTGCATTGATAAAAACACTTAGGGCAAAAGTCATTGATAACCCCACTGCGAATGCCTTTTGAAAACGACTTTCAACACGAATGGCGATCTGAAAACCACGGAATACGACAAAAGCATAAAGTGCCAAGACCAAGCAGAAACCAATAAAACCCAGCTCTTCACCAAGTACCGCGGCAGTAAAATCCGTGTGAGCCTCAGGCAAGAAAAAAAGTTTTCCTTGTCCTTGGCCAAGCCCGACCCCGGTGATGCCGCCGGAATAAAAACTGAGCATTGATTGAATAACTTGAAAGCCCTTTTGTTCAGGATCTGCCCACGGATCCAAAAAGGCTAAAACCCTAGCCCGTCGATACGGCTGCGACATGACTAGAAAATAGAAGACGGGAAGTGCTACAAGTCCTCCGGAGAAAATATAGCGCCACTTGAGTCCAAAGGCGAAAAGTAAACCAATTGCGACAAAAATGATAATTGAAAAACTACCAAAATCCGGCTGCTTCAAAAGCAAAAATAGCGGAAGAAAAATCAGAAGCGAAATTGCCACCCAGTGCATTCGACCTAGCCAATTGTCTTTTCGTACCAAGATAGACCCAAAAAAAATGCCAAATGAAAGTTTCAAGAATTCAGAAGGCTCAAAACGCAAGCCACCAGGCAGATTCAACCAGCGAATCGCACCTCCAACCCGCACCCCAAGCCCTGGAATAAAGGTGGCTCCAACGCCCAGTAGACCCACCACCCAAAACAGCCAGCCATATTTTTCGAAGGTTTTCAACGGCAGAGTCGATGCCACTAACATGGTGAGAAAGGAAATAAAAGCAAAAGCAAATTGGCGTTTGAAAAAGTAAAGACCGTCACCATAGTTTTCGGTCGCAAAAATATAACTCGATGAATACACCTGAACAAGCCCAGCTCCCATCAATGCAATAATCACCAAAAGAAGCGGACTGGACAGGTTTTTTAACATTGTATTGGACTATTCCAGCTCGTCTTTTTTGTCTTTAGCTGCGGGAGCAGGAGCAGGAGCAGGCGCTGCAGCTGAAGTTGGCTTACCTGCATTCGCGATTGAACAACAAAAGACAACGCCATTATTTTCTGCTGGTGTCTTGTAGTTCGTTATCGTAAATGCTCTTTCTGAATCACATTTTTTTGCCATTTCTAAATTCAAAGCGACCTCAACGTCAGCGGGAAAAAGTTCCCCATTCACAAAGTCACAATAAAGCTTAGAGCTTGCGGCCACTTTGTCGCGCTGTTCTTTTCTCGCTTTTTGCGCAGAAGAACATCCAGTTACAAAAATCGAAGCGGCGGCTAAGAATACAAGAGCTGAATGAATCATCATTCTCTCCTCCTTGAGAGTTTAACTTTTAATTACAAACTGTTATCTTTAAAATAGTCGCCTCGCAGACCATAGCTGTCAAACATATCAGAGCTTGAAAAAGAAAACAGAAAGCCAATGGACTAAGCTAGCCTGGACTAAAGATAGTATGTCGCTCGACCTAAATCTGGGATTTATGTTGGAACCCAGTTCCGGTCTTAGTTAAGAATGCGAATCTGGAACTTTTGGCCTTTGATTCGTCCTTCGCGCAGTTTTTGCAATGCGAGCTTAGCAACTTCGGCCGAAATGGCCACATACGAAATGCGATCATGGATTTCAATCTTGCCAATTTGCGCGGATTTTAATCCCCCGGCCTCTCCGGTCAAGGCGCCAAGAATATCACCAGGACGCAATTTGTCTTTGCGACCGCCTGAAATTGAAAGCGTCTGCATTGCAGCCTCAAGAAAGGACCCACTCAGTCCATGCTGATTCTTAAATCCCAAGTTTTGGCGCAAAAACTTCATGTTCGCAAATTTTTCGATCTCGACCAACTTCATTGCGTCAAAGGGCGATGCCAAGGTGACTGCGACGCCGCTGCGTCCAGCCCTTCCTGTGCGACCAATCCGATGGACATAAACGTCGGGCTGAGTTGGCAGATCAAAATTGACCACTAGATCAAGCTGCTCAATATCAAGGCCCCGGGCTGCGACATCGGTTGCGACCAAAATTCGATAACTTCCGTTGCGAAACAAAGCCATCACTTGATCGCGTTCTCGTTGCTCTAGATCTCCATGCAGACAACCACAACTTACTTTGTCTTTCTCTAGGACGGCGGCAAGCTCGGCAACCGTTGTTTTTTGATTGCAGAAAATCAAAGTCGACTCAGCCCGATGCTGCTGCAGCACCCGTAGTAAAATATTAATTTTAGCTTCAACACGTTGTCCGGCTTCGGCCGCTTCGACCTCGTAAACAAATTGCTCAATGGACAAGGCATCGACGTCATCGGGAATAAAAATGCGTTGTGGATTTTTTTGATACTTTTTACTGAGAAGATCTATTGATTCCGGAAAAGTTGCGGAAAACAAAACTGTCTGTCTTTTTTTCGGCATGGCCTGAAACACAGAAGCAATCTCATCGGCGAATCCCATGTCCAACATGCGATCTGCTTCATCAAGCACCAGCGTGCGAATTTGTGAAAAATCAATTCGTCCACGCCCTAAAAGGTCCAAAACACGACCCGGAGTTCCGACCACGATGTGGACGCCCTTATCTAAAGCCTTAAGCTGCAGACCCATTGGCTGACCACCTGAAACAACTAAAACCTGCAGACCACTGTGACGACGACCCAAGGTGCGAAAATCACGGCCCACCTGGGCACACAGCTCACGGGTCGGGCAAAGTATAACGGCCTGAATCAGGTGCTCATCCAATTTAATCTGTTGCAAAATAGGCAAGGCAAACGCCGCCGTCTTTCCGCTGCCCGTTTTTGATTGCCCAATCAGATCTTTACCCGCCAATAAAAGCGGCAGACTTTGCGCCTGAATCGATGTCATCTCAGTAAAACCAAGCTCCTTAACAACTTCCAAAAGCTCAGCCGATAACGCCAACGAACCAAATTCAAACTGCCCCACAACCAACCCCAAACTTCCCAACCAAAATTTAACTCATCAAAATTTAACCCATCAAAAAATAAGCCAACTTAGCGCATATCTTCATTTACCCAGACGGCTGCGAATGCGAACCCAAATCTAAATCGCAAAGAACCGTCCAGGGAAGACCCGCGGAGTCCCCGCGGACATTTCATGAGTCCGCCCGCGCCAGGAGGGCGCTACCCAAGGGCGGTGAGGCAAGGACGCC
>CALQIT020000091.1 GCA_943330705.2 Streptomyces griseus | reverse complement strand
TGATGCCGGTGGGCCTTGGTTTGATTGAATTTGTAGGTACAATTGTAGGTTGATCCCAACCTGAAACACTAACTAGTTATTTTTACACGGTTTTCAGAAAAAGGTTGGCGGAGAGCGAGGGATTCGAACCCTCGAAGCCCGCGAAGGCTCGCCAGTTTTCAAGACTGGTGTATTCAACCGCTCTACCAGCTCTCCGTCGACCGTTTTATGGTTTTTGGCCAGTGGTTTCAATGAGTTTGTTACATGAAGCAGTGCGCCTCTGGCCATTTTTGATCGGGTACTTAGCGAATCTCGGTGGCGCCAGCCATGTACTTTTGCAAGGCCTTTGGAATTGCGATGGAACCATCTTCACGTTGATAGTTTTCAAAAATTGCTATCAAGGTCCGGCCCACGGCAAGGCCGCTACCGTTTAAAGTATGCACAAACTGAGGTTTACCCCCACCATTGGGTCGAAATCGAATATTCGCCCGCCGCGCCTGGAAGTCCTCGAAATTAGAACAAGAGCTAATTTCCCGATACGAGTTCTGACCCGGCAGCCACACCTCAAGATCGAAACATTTTGCAGCTCCAAAGCTAATGTCCCCCGTGCACAAGGCCATCCGTCTAAACGGAAGCTCTAGGTCCAACAAGACCTGTTCGGCGTGGGAAGTTAAGGCCTCATGCAAATCATAGGATTGCGAGGGGTGGGCAAATACCATCAGTTCAACTTTGTTAAATTGGTGCTGGCGAACCAACCCTTTGACATCGCGGCCGTAGGAACCGGCCTCAGAGCGAAAACAAGGCGAAAAAGCTGCAAACTTTTGTGGCAACTGATCTTCGGCAAGAATTTCTTCACGGTAATAGTTCGTCACTGAAACTTCAGCTGTTGGAATTAAGTAGTATTCCGTGTTTTCCAAGTGAAACACATCTTGCTTAAACTTTGGAAACTGCCCGACACCAAAAAAACTAGCTGTATTCGCAATAAACGGAGGCAGCATTTCCTGATACCCATGCTTTTGCGTGTGCAGGTCTAAAAAAAACTGAATCAGGGCCCGCTCCATTTGCGCAGCTTTGCCTTTAAGAAAAGCAAACCGAGTGCCAGTTACTTTTCCAGCACGATCAAAATCAATAATCCCAAGTTTTTCACCAAGTTCCCAATGCTCTTTTGCTGTAAAAGCAAAGCTGGGCAAAGTTCCTTTTTTATGAACTTCTTTGTTTTCATCGGCCGACTTTCCAACTGGCACACTAGAATGTGTTTTATTTGGCATGGTCGCCAGCAAATCAAATACCTGTTGCTCGGATTCTGCAGCCTTATTTTCCATTTCTTTGACTGAGGCTGAAAGTTTTCCCATCTCGTCGATCAGCGTGGTCGCGTCTTTGCCTTCACGTTTCATTTTGGCGATTTCGCCGCTGACTTTATTTTGACTGGCCTTGGCGGTCTCGGCTTGGGTAATTAAGTCTTTTCTGACTTTATTTAGCTCCATCACCTTAACCAAGGAATCTGTCCCCGCCCCGCGATGAATTAAACACTGCTGATAATCATCAAAAAAACTAGGTCCGCCGTCAGATTTTTTTTCTAATAACTTTAAATCAATCATTTTTTTCTCACGGAGCTAAAAGGATGTACATTCGCAACAGAAGTGCCACAAGGATACAAAACAAGTCAAACAAGACCACCGCACCAATAGACCACTTAGCAAGCAATTTAAATATGGCCCCCATTGTAACTGCCAACATCAAGATAAAAGAGAAATTCCCATAACTCATCATTTCTTGACCGACTAAAGCAAAAGTCAAACCCACTGTAAATCCGGTAATTATTTTTAAAAAGAAATTTAAAAACGAAGTCGATGAAGTTTTCACGCCCACTTGTAAACTATTTGCCATTCGATTGAATCTGTCAGCTATTCCCATTTCATACCCCCCGTTAGTTACCTTTGCCCATCAATCATTTGCAGTCTAGCTTCTACTTCTTTTTTATCCGGAGCATTTGGCGATAGCGCTAAATATTTACTATAGGCGGCCTCCGCGGCGCGCAGATCCCCTTTAACTTCAAAAACTGCGCCTTGCTCCCGATAAATATCCGCCAGGCCGGACTCTTTCGCGGCAGCCATACTAAGCATGCCTTCAGCCATATCCGCACTGCCACTTTGACGGTAGCACCTTGCAGAGCGAACGTAAAGCAGAGCCACATTAGATCTTATAGACAACGCTTTCTGATATTCTGCAGTACATTTACTGAACTGCTTTATTGCGGTGTAGACCTCGGCCGCCAAAATGTAGGACTCGGCCATGCCTGGATTGTTTTTTCTTTCCTCAATCGCCGCATTGAGTGCCGCCTGGTAGTCCCCAAGTTCAAAAAAGGCTTTTCCAATGTAATAGAAAACTTTAGGATAGTTGGGGTTTACGATTTTTGCCCGCTTAAACTGAGTGATGGCCTCGTTGTATTTCTGCATATCCATGTACAATAGCCCGGCATACACGAGGCCCTCGGCATCCGAAGGATCCACCACTGTTGCATTCAGGTAATTGGTCAAAGCTTTGTCAAACTGCCCCTGACCTTGCAAAGACTGCCCAAGTCCAATAAAGGCCTTTCGACTTTTTGGATTCACATCCAGAATCTGTTCATAAAGAAGCTGAGCTTCTTTATGACGTTCTTGCTCGCGAAAGATTTCTGCCAAAGCGATTTTAAATTCCAGCGTGTAGGCAAATTTGTTAATTAAATCTTTTAAATACATCGCCCCTGTATCTAAACCCTGATACTGCACTAAAACCCGAGCATAAGTAATTTGTGCTTCGTTGTGAGTTGCATCCAGCTCAATGGCTTTTACGGATTGGCTTTGGGCTGCCTGATAGTCCTTCAGAAGCGTATTGGCTTTCGCCAACAGAATAAGTGATTCTATATCGTGTTGATAAATTTTAATCGCCTTTTGTAAATACGGAAGCGCATCGCGCGGATTATTTCTGCGCAGCTCTACCAAACCAAAACCCCGCAAAATTTCGTAATTATTGGGAACAATTTGTTGGGCCCGATTTAGCGCCTGAAGAGCTGATACAAAATTATACTTTTCTGACTGATAGTCAGCCAATAGAAGATAGGCACCGACTAACTTTGCATCGGCACCCACTGCGCGATTCAGCCAAGATATGGCTTCTTGTGATTGATTCAATTGCCACAATGATTTACCGGCCTTCATTGCCGCTACGGCATTGGTTTTATCAATATCAAAGGCCGTTTTATATTCAGCCTGGGCCGCCATAAAATTACCTGAGTTTGCAAATTGGTCGCCAATAAAGACCAGCTCGTGGGATTGATCGGCCTGATCAGAAACTTGTGGGTTCCCGCCAAGACTTTCAATCAAAGACTTAATTTGTGGATCCCCCGGATTGAGCTCAAAAGCTTGCCGTGCATAGGATTCTGCCTTTGATCGATTGCGAAATTCTAAATTAATCATCGCCAAAGTGAAATAAATTCTGGCCTCTAAAAATCGAGGAATAGTTCGGGACGATGCCGTCGCGATTAAAAGGACTTTCTGCGCTTCTTCGGCTTTTTTCATTTTCTCGAATAGCAAAATCCCCATTTCGGCCTGAGCAATCTTGTGATTGGCGTTCAAGCTTAATGCCTTGGCGTAATTTTGATAGGCAGAGCCCGGATCCCCAATAAGCGCATAATATCTGGCCTGATCGACCACGGGCTTCACCCATTTTGGCGAAAGCTGCCTGACTTTTTCCAGATAAAGCACGGCGGATTTTGGATCGTCGCCGGTGGCCAAAAACTCGGCTTTCAAAGCATATAGAATGGGATCACTAGAAAACGCGCTTTGATTCAAAGCATGCTCAACAATTCCCTTGGCCTCGAGTTGCTTTCCTTGGGTTGTCATTTTCATAGCATCGCAATAGACCGAATTGATGCCCGTCGGATCCAGACTACGCGCAGAGCGGGACAACGCGCCTATAGCTTCAATGTCTTTGGAGTCCTGCTTGGCATAGGGCCAGAGTTCTTTGTAGACTAAACATAGAAGTCCCCTGGCTTCGCGATTTTGCGGACTGCCCTCGATAATCGACACCAGCTTACTTTGGGCCTCAAGATAACTTTCAAAACTGTCCTGAATGAAAAGGCTGCTCGCGCCTTGATAGGCTTGTTTGACCTCGGTTGTATTGAGTGTTGCGCTAAGATTCAAACGTGGGCTTAACAGATTAATTTTTTTTGAATTTACTGTCCCTGAGCCAGACTCGTCCAAGGCAAACCAGGCCAAAACGCCGGCCACTGCGATCAAGCCAAGTGGAATCACGAGGGGGTTTATTTTTGTCTCGGATTTTTTTTCGCGTGCTTTTTTCGGCATTGGCTTCGGCAGGGTCTTTACCAGCTGGGTTTCAGATTTGGGGATAGAATCGGATTGTGGAATTCGGTCGCTTGGCAATGAAGCTTCTGGCCGTGTTGAATCTGGTATTGATGCTTCTGGCCTTGGCGAATCTGGTATTGAAATCAATGGCAGATCCGTGGTTTTTATTATCATTGTTTCGGCGTCCAACTTTGGGCCTCGGCCAATGCTTTTGAATTTTAAATTTTTTTCTGATAGCGCATCCAAAAGTTTATCGTAAAAATCAGGCTCTCGAGAAAAAGGAATCCACTTGCCATCGGGAAACCGCTTGACCGTTTCTAGACCCGTGAAGGTGCCTTCGCTAATAAGACGAAGAACCGCTTCGGTCGAGTAGGGTCCCAACTGTTTTCCAGATTCTATTCGAATAAGCCATTGCGCCGAGTAGTTCACAGATGATTGATTGTACTCGCTTTTTTTCTTTCACTCATTGTCTTGGCGACAATCTAGGACTTTGGTCGCAGGCCAGTAGCGCAACAATAGCGCAACAATAGCGCAACAGCTGTTCAACAGTAGCGCAGCATTTGTTCATATTGGCTTAAGACTTGTGCAACAGTGGTTCGACAGTGGTTCAATAGTGGAACCAGTGGACTAAATTGGAACCGAATTATACATGGCGTTATTCGATTTCCAGTGCAATTTCGGGTGTTTCAGCTTGGCACACGAATTGCTGATAGGAAAATTCATGATTCGAAACATCCTTATAGCGATTTACATATTTGTTATCTTGGGAATTTCTGCAACGGTCCGTGCTGAGCAAGGCATGCAAGCTTTTCTTGGCAACGACAAACAAGCAGTTACGACAACCCATGCAGGACAACTATTGATGACCCTAGAAGGTAAAACTTATCTTGTTGTTTCTGAGGATAAGTTTTTCGAGTTGAAGTCCAATGTTGACCTCGCGGGATACAACGGACTTCAGGTATTAATTGAAGGTATAGAACTAAAATACAAAGTGCTGCCCATCGAACCTAAATTCATCGTCCCCCTCATTGATGAAGAAGGCTTAGAGAAAGTTGCACCTGTGATAGTTGTTTTAAAGATTCGTGAATTGGCTGAATAGGTCTTTTCACCGGTTGGAAGTCACAGCCCATCCCCCCCTCCCGGGCTGTGACTTTTAATCTTCCAACCCAAATTGATTTGCCCCTTAAAGGCCTCATCCAAACCCCTCCGGATGAGGTCTTTTTTTTTACATTCGTTTGATTCTTGCACCCAATGAAGACAGCTTTTCCTCAAGGCGTTCATACCCTCGGTCTAAATGATAAATTCGACTGACGGTGGTCTCTCCGTCGGCAACTAATCCAGCCAAAACTAGCGAAGCACTGGCGCGAAGATCTGTGGCCATGACTGGGGCACCCTTTAAGCGTCCTGAGTGTCCCCGTACGACTGCCACTCTGGTTTTTGGTGTGATATCAGCGCCCAATCGAATTAACTCCTGAACGTGCATAAAACGGTTTTCAAAAACAGTCTCGGTAATTACGCTTGCTCCCTGAGATACCGCCATCAGTGCCATATATTGGGCCTGCAAGTCCGTGGGAAAAAGCGGAAAAGGTGCCGTCGTAATATCAATGCCGGTCCAAGATGTATTCGGATGTACCATCACAGAATCGTTGCTGACAGCGATTTTAAATCCTGCTTCTTTCATTTTACTAATTAAGGATTCAATCAACTGCGGTTTAATTCGATTGACCGTCACTTCGCCGCCCGTAATTGCACCAGCGATAAGAAGGGTTCCAGCCTCGATTCGATCAGCCATTATGGCGTGTTCAGCAGGTTTTAATTTATTTACACCTTCGATTGTGATGACACTGGTTCCAGCGCCGCTAATTTTTGCACCCATTTTATTTAGGTACTCTGCTAAATCGACGATCTCTGGCTCTTTTGCTGCATTTTCCAATACAGTGATGCCATCCGCTAGGGCCGCAGCCATCATTAAATTCTCAGTTCCACCCACCGTGCAAACTTCAAATAAAATAGTGTTACCCTTGAGTTTTTTTGCGTGGGCTTTGACATAGCCTTCTTCTAATACGATCTCGGCGCCAAGAGCTTTCATGCCCTCTAAATGCAAATCAATTGGCCGCGTTCCAATGGCACAGCCTCCGGGCATGGAAACAACGGCCTCTCCATACTTGGTCAGCAAGGGCCCTAAGCAAAGGATACTGGCGCGCATTTTTCTAACAATGTCGTAATGAGCTTCTAAGGAAGGCGCTGGTTTGACCAATACCCGAAAGAGGTCGCCATCCCAGCGGGTTTCGCAACCAAGAGCCTGCAATAGTTCAGAGGTTGAATCTATATCCTTCAGCCTGGGAACATTTCTAAAAACGTGCTCGCCCTCAGCCAGAAGAGTAGAAAATAATATTGGCAACGCCGCATTCTTTGCCCCACCTGTGTTCACTTGGCCGTTCAGTTTTTGGCCACCAACGACAACCATTTTATCCATTTGAATACCTCTTAAATTCCGCTTTTAGTGCCGACGATGTGTCGATCAAAATGGCTTAAGTCTTTGATCAGCTCAGTATGTGAAATCCCATCAAGCTGGGCAAAATAATTTTTCATTTGTTGTCCCTGATCTTTACCCATTTCAAAGCCGATAAATCCAGGATTTTTTAACGAGCCAACCGATTTTTTTGACCAAAGCTGCAACAACTCAGTCCCCTCTGGTCCTGAATACAAGGCCTGCTTGGGCTCGTATTTTTTGACATTTTCTTCGATCTGTAAATCGCTGTTGGCAATGTATGGTGGGTTCGACAAGATCAAATCGAATTCAAGTTCAGAAAAGACCAGATCCTTGACGTCAGCACAGATATATTCAACCCGCTCCAGCGAATTGATTTGGCAATTTTCTTTGGTAATTGCAAGGGCCGCAGATGAAATATCAACAAAGGTTACGGAAACCTCAGTGAATCCTTTCAAGGAAAGCTCTTTTGCCGCTGAAATTCCGATGCAACCGCTACCGGATCCCAAATCTAAAATTCTTATTTTTTCTGTCGTCAGTTTATTTTGTAAGGCCCAAGCGATGGCTCTTTCAACTAAAATTTCGGTTTCTGGACGCGGTATCAACACATCTGGTGTTACCTTAAAATCCAAATTATAAAAGCCTTTTATTCCCAAAATATATGCGACGGGCTCACCCAGGGACCGACGCCGTACAAAATCCCTGGCAATTTTTAATTCTTCTTCGCTTAAGGGCTTGTCAAATTTTAGGTAAAGATCAATCCGGCGTGATAGATTTAATGCCTTTACTAGCAATAGTTCAGCATCTAAACGAGGCGAATCAAATTTTTTTTCTTTGAAAAACAAGGTTGTACGATCAAGAACTTCTTTTAAAGTCATGGGGATTTCGTTTGATTTTTTAAGGCTTCAGCCTGGAAGTGCGCAATCAATGGATCTATTAAATGCTCCATTCCACCCGACATAATATCTGGCAGTCGGTGCGTGGTTAAGCTAATGCGGTGATCAGTGACTCTGGTCTGAGGAAAGTTATAAGTTCGGATTCGTTCGGAACGGTCACCGGTGCCAATTTGCTCCAAACGGGCGTCAGAAGCCTGCTTTTCGACCTTGTCGTCTTCGATTTTTTGCAGTTTTGCGTAAAGAATTTTTAAAGCCAATTCACGATTTGCCGATTGCGCTTTGTGAACTTGGCAATGGACATACAACCCCGTTGGCAAATGATGAATACGCACAGCTGATTCCGTTTTATTCACGGACTGACCGCCAGCTCCACCAGATCTCATGGTTTCAGTTAAAAGATCTTTTGCTTCGATTTTAATTTTAATTTCTTCAACCTCGGGTATCACTGCCACCGTCACTGTTGAGGTATGGATGCGGCCAGCGGCCTCGGTCTTTGGCACCCGTTGAACGCGGTGAACTCCTGATTCCCACTTCAATTTGCTATAAACTGATTCACCAGCGATGGTTGCGATTATTTCTTTTGCACCGCCGACATTTCCCTCAGACAGGGACATCATTTCAACTTTCCAATTCTGGGTTGCCGCATACTGAACATAGGATCGAAAAAGTTCTTCGGCAAATAAAGAGGCCTCATCACCACCTGCACCAGCGCGAATTTCAAGAATTATATTTTTGTCATCATTGCGGTCTTTAGGAATCAATAGAATTTTTAATCGCTCTGTAAGTTCATCAATTTCAACTTCAAGCGACTTTACTTCTTCTTTCGCCATATCCCTAAGCTCAGGATCGTTTTCAGTCGAAAGCATTTCAATGTTGGAAGCGTATTCAGACTTTTTCTTTCTATATTCACGGTAAACGGTGACGACCTTTTCTAGATCGGCCAATTCTTTCATAAGTGAACGATATTGCGTTTGGTTTGATGCAATATCTGGCTTTTGCAGAAGTAGATTTACCTGTTCATATCTTGATTCAACTTCATCCAGTTTGGAGAACATCTGATTGCAACACCCTTCACACAAAAAAAATGCGGCCTAACGAATAGACCGCATTTTCCAAAGTATACAATATAAAGGAAAACTATTTCTTTCCGTACTTCTTTTTGAAACGATCGATACGACCTTCGGTATCCATGACTCGTTGTTTACCGGTAAAAAATGGATGAGAAGCTGAAGAAATCTCAACTTTTATCAATGGATACTCTTTACCATCTTCCCATGTGATTTTTTCTTTTGAATTCAGGGTTGATTTACCCAAAAAAGAAAAATCACAGGATACATCTTTGAACACAACTTCTCTAACATCGGGGTGAATGCCCTTTTTCATAACAATTCCTCTTATTCATTAACTAAGCTGCAGGGTTTAACACATCATGAAAACCCCGTCCACATATTTTTAATATAGCAATATCAACTAGTTGCCGCCCATAGCGCCCAAGAATTGCTGATTAGACTTGGTCGCCTCAAGCTTTCCTAGCAAGAACTCCATGGCATCAACCACATTCATCGGCGCTAGCACTTTACGCAAAATCCACAATCGATTGAGATCACCCTTTTCGATCAATAGATCTTCTTTACGAGTTCCAGATTTATTGATGTCCATGCATGGAAAAATTCGCTTTTCCATCAATTTTCGATCCAAATGAATCTCGGCGTTACCGGTTCCTTTAAATTCCTCGAAAATCACCTCATCCATACGCGAACCGGTATCGACCAGCGCGGTAGCAATGATTGTAAGACTTCCGCCCTCTTCAATGTTTCTAGCTGCACCAAAAAATCGCTTTGGTTTGTGAAGTGCATTTGAATCCACACCGCCGGAAAGAATTTTTCCACTAGGTGGAACCACGGTATTGTAGGCCCTTGCCAAGCGGGTAATTGAATCCAAAAGAATAACCACATCGTGCTTATGTTCAACCAGCCGCTTTGCCTTTTCCAAGACCATTTCAGCAACCTGAACGTGACGAGTTGGAGGTTCATCAAAGGTTGAACTGATAACTTCGCCTTTAACTGAACGAAGCATGTCAGTGACTTCCTCAGGACGTTCATCGATTAAAAGAACGATTAATTTAACTTCAGGATGATTGGTTGAAATCGCATTGGCGATATTTTGCATCAAAACTGTTTTGCCAGTTCGCGGCGGTGCCACGATTAAGGCCCTCTGACCCATTCCAAGCGGGGCCATTAAATCAACAACTCGTGTGGTGTAATCCCCAGGATTATGTTCAAGCTTCAATCTGCGGTTTGGATACAGCGGCGTCAGATTATCAAATAATATTTTATCTTTGCCAGTCTCGGTGCTTTCAAAGTTGAGTGAATCGACTTTCAAAAGGGCAAAATATCTTTCACCATCTTTGGGTGGGCGAACGGTACCAGTGATGGTATCGCCAGTTCTTAAGCCAAACCTGCGGATTTGTGAGGGTGAAACATAAATATCATCAGGGCCCGGTAGATAGTTGTAATCTGGAGAGCGCAAAAACCCATATCCATCGGGTAAAATCTCCAAAACTCCTGAGCCGTAAATATCGCCCAATTTTGCAGATCGCTTCAGAATTTCAAAAACCATATCTTGCCGACGTAAACCAGCAGCATTTTCAATTCTTAGCTTCTGAGCAAGTTCAGTCAGCTGAGTTATGCTTTTTGATTTTAAATCTTTTGAACTTAGCCAGCTCTTTTCCTCGTCGGTTAAGTTGATATCGGAAAGATCGACATCCTCGTGGGGAGCTCCCTGTTGACCGGCATCATTAGGCATTTCTTCATTATTGTAGCCACGATCACGATGCGGCTGCGGCCTGTTGTCGTCTCTTCCGCCTTGGCGATGATCGCCCCGATCACGGAAGTCTCTGCGGTTATTATTTTGTTTGTATCCACCACTCCCGCTGCCAC
>CALQIT020000090.1 GCA_943330705.2 Streptomyces griseus | reverse complement strand
TGCAGCTGGAATCTTGCTCTCTATTCTTTGGGTTGCCCCCAATATTGTCGGTGAAAAAGCTTGGTTGCCAAAACAGAAACTAAATTATGGTCTAGATATCCAAGGTGGCTTGCATCTTGTGATGGGCGTGGACGTCAGTGGCGTTGTCAGCGAGTCCGTTCTCCGTCTTGGCGCGGTCCTCAAGTCAGAGCTAAATTTAGAAGGCCCGACCGTTTCGGATGTGAAAGCCGTCAAATCGGCAGATGGTGAACTTGAGATCAGCCATGCCGGGGCTGAAGCAAAATCCAAGGTGACTAAGTTTATTGAAGATCGATATGGGACCACCCTGCAAATCGTCAACAGTTCGGACTCGGTAACAACAGTTCGTTATTTTGATGCCTACCTGAACGACTACAAAAAACGGGTTATCGATCAGGCGATTGAAACAATTCGTAATCGGATTGATGAGTTTGGTGTGTCTGAGCCCAGTATCTCGGCTCAGGGCGGTGACCGCATTTTGGTTCAGTTGCCAGGTATGGGTGATGCGGAAAAAGCAAAACAGCTAATTAATACAACTGCAAAATTGGATTTTATGATTGTCGCTGACGAGCAGGGTGACATAGGTAAACTTATTGATGATGCCGAAAAAGCAGGAAAATATGTTTTGGCTGGCAGCAAAAAAGACGAAGGCACTCAGGAGCTAAAGTACTCTGAATATGTACAGCGTTTGAATACTGATCTTAAGGGAAAGATCCCAGATAAAACCATGGTTCTTTTTGAAAAAGCTGACAATGTTACGACCATGGACATGGGCCGGATTCCCTATTTGCTAAAAACAGATACTGGTTTAGGTGGCGACTCTTTGGATGAGTCCTATGTCAGTTTCAACGAGTATGGCTCTCCGGAGGTGGCGTTACGCTTTAATCCATTGGGTGCAGGAAAGTTTAAAGAAATTACCGGGCAGAACCTTCACAAGCGAATGGCTGTGGTACTAGATAAGGTCGTTAAAACCGCACCAAATCTGCAAACACAAATCAGCGACGGTCGAGCTGTGATTACCTTGGGTGGCCAAAGAGACCGCGAAAAAATGATGGAAGAAGCCAAGATGATCAGTATGGCTTTACGAGCTGGCGCTTTGCCAGCGACCCTTGAGCAGTTGGAAGAACGTCGAGTTGGACCTTCTTTGGGATCCGATTCTATTGCAAAAGCGCAAAAAGCGGCCTTGATCGGCTCGCTATTGGTGATTCTGTTCATGTTTATTCGCTATCGAGGCATGGGCGTCATCACGAATTTATCGCTGGCGGTAAATATTTTGGGTGTTTTTGCACTTCTAACTTCATTGGGCGCGACTTTAACTTTACCTGGTATTGCGGGAATCGCTTTGACTGTGGGATTTGCGGTTGATGCGAACGTGCTTATTAATGAACGGATACGGGAAGAGTTGCGCAAAGGCAGTAGCTTTGCGATGGCTTTGAAGGAAGGCTACTCTCGGGCCATGTCGGCAATTTTAGATGCAAATGCGACGACGGCTGCGACGGCTGTGGTTCTTCTTTATTTTGGAACAGGTCCAGTGCGCGGATTTGCGGTAACTCTTTTGGTGGGAATTGTGACAACTCTTTTTGCGAACGTTTTCGTTTCCAAAGTGATGGTCGACAATTTGATGGTAAAATTTGGCGTTAAAAAGCTTTCAGTGTAGGTGAAATATGAAAACAAAGAATAATGCGGAATATGGAAAATTTGATTTTGTAGGAAAAGTTGGATTCTTTGGCGGGATCTCCGTTTTGTTGGTAGTGATCTCGGTTGTCTATTTGATGGCCCGAGGGATAACCTACGGAATTGATTTCGTTGGCGGAACTGAAATTCAAGTGCGATTTGGCGGCAAAGTGCACATCGATGAAGTTCGCAAAGTTGTTGAAGAGCAAGGTCTTTTGAACACCCATTTGCAAGCTTTTGGCGACAAAAATGAATTCATTGTTCGCTTTCAAACAAAACGCGGGCAAAATGATAAAGAGACAAATGATATCCAAAATGTCGGCGTCACGACTTTGAAGGAAAAAATTACCACGCAGTTCGCAGCAAGCGTTCCGGAATTTCGTCGGGTCGATACGGTTGGGCCTCAGGTTGGCGCGGAGTTAAAGCGCAATGGCTTTTTGGCGGTGTTCTATTCGTTACTTGTTATCTTGATCTACGTGGCTTTGCGTTTTGATTATAAATATGGTCCGGGTGCTGTTATTTGCTTGGCGCATGATGCGGTTATCACCTTGGCTATCTTTGTTGCTGTAGGCAAAGAAGTAAATATTCCAATCATGGCGGCGATTCTAACTTTAATCGGCTATTCGCTGAACGATACCATTGTCGTTTTTGACCGAATTCGCGAGACCGAACATCATCAGCGCGACAAAGGTATGCGATTTACAATTAATCGCGCGATCAATGACATGTTCGAGCGGACCCTGATTACTTCTGGGACTGTATTTACCTCTTCATTGTGCCTGTGGCTGATTGCTGATGGAACTGTTTCAGATATTGCTTTTGCCTTATGCGTGGGAATTTTATTCGGAACATATTCTTCAATATACGTAGCGGCCCCAATTATTTTGGCGATGGAGAAGCTCAATCTTTATAAGCCATCTCCGGTTACGACTTAAGTATTACACAGGGGGTCCTATGTCGATTCTATGGCGACCTCGATTAGAAAATCTTGATTTTGTGGGTCTTCCATTTGCGGAGACCCCACCCTTGATTCAAAGGTTGCTGCTAGCGCGCGGTTTGTCGCAGTCAGCACAGCTGGAATCCATTTTATCGACAAAGCCTTCAAGCCTTGCGGATCCTTGCACTCTTCTGGATATGAATCTTGCGACGGCAAGATTGATAAAAGCATTTGAGCTTGAAGAGAAAATTTGTGTTTACGCTGACTTTGATCTTGATGGAACAAGTGGGCTTGCCCTGATGTTGGATGGCCTTGCTCAATTAGGGTTTAAGGATGTTGTTCCAAAGCAACCCGGCCGGCTGGCTGATGGCTACGGGTTTCATCCGCATATTGTCGAGGACCTTGCACAACAAGGCGTAAAGTTAATTGTAACAGTAGATGTTGGTATCACAGCCATGGCTGCAGCAGCTAGGGCTCGAGAGCTTGGCATTGATGTTATCATTACCGATCACCATCAAGTGATTGATAAAATTCCTGAAGCAATTGCCGTGGTAAATCCCAATCGTCCAGATGATACATCCAGTCTTGGATATCTTTGTGGTGCAGGCGTTGCTTTTTATTTACTGCGGGCCCTGAAACGCAGTTTGGTTGATAAAAAATTAATTTCAGAAGCCACTTTGCATCTGCAGTCTCTGTTGGACTGTTTTGCAATCGCGACCCTGACCGACATGGTGCCGTTAATCGAGGACAATCGGGTTTTAGTGCGCTTGGGTCTAAAGCAACTTGAGTTGACCAAGCGTCCGGGTTTGCGCTCTCTATTGGAAAATTTGGGCATGGCGGACCGACCCTTGAGTGGGCAAGATGTCGCTATTCGATTTGCTCCGAAATTGAATGCTTTAAGTCGCATGGACGGAGCGCTTAAGCCCATCGACCTTTATGTGGTCAGCGATGTCCAGCAGGCCGAAGGCATGATTAAGCAAGTTCTTGAAAGCAACTCGAATCGAGTTCAGTTTCAGGAAGAAGGCGAACAAGAGGCTTTTGCACTATTGAAAAATTGGACCGATCCGCGGTTTGTGTTTATTTCTTCGCCGTTATTTCACCGTGGCATTATTGGTTTGATTGCGACGAAACTAGCTGGAGCAACCGGCCTGCCGACTTTTATAGGATCAAAAAATGCCGATGGCGTGATCACCGGCAGTGGGCGCATGCCAAATGGCAAGCCGGGAAGCCTAGTTGCGGCATTAGAAAAGGCCGAAGATTTTCTGGTGCGTTTCGGTGGCCATGAGGCCGCAGCAGGCTTTGAATTAATTCATCTTAAAGAACAGTCCGTCATTGAAAAGCTGTCCGAATATTATGCCGGAATGGAAAGCTCCCCGCAATCTGCTGCGCAATTTTATGATATCGAAGCACGTGCCGATGAAATTGATGAAACGAGCATGCAATGGCTGGATCGGCTGGGTCCTTTTGGGACTGGATTTGCCTTGCCTGTTTTTCGTATTAATCGAGCGAAAATCAATGATGTTTTCAAGCTACGGGGCGGGCACCTGCGGATTCGCCTGGAAGATATTAAAACGGGCAAGCGCGTCGATGGAATCTATTTTTCACCTCCACCACGAGTTTCAGAAAATCTGCCGCGCAAGGGTGATGTCGTGGACCTGATCGCTGAAATTCAATGGAACTATTTCGGCGGGGCCAAGAGCGTGCAGATTCTAATCCGGGACATTATCGTTAACATTCAAGATCAACAGAACGAGACCAGGCATGACAACGCAGAAATCTAGAACTACCTTGGCAAAAGCCAGCAGCAGAGCTGGAAAAAAAATCGCTGGCAAGAAAGCCGCTGGCAAGAAAGCCGCTGGCAAGAAGGCTGCTAGCAAAAAGGCCGCTGGCAAAAATCAAGTGGCGAAGGCCGCTGGCAAAAATCAAGTGGCGAAGGCCTCCAAAAGAAAGCCAGGCCAGAAAACAAGCCAGAAAACAAGCCAGAAAACAAGCCAGAAGCCAAATAAAAAATTGGGCAGAGGCGGCGGCGGTTCGATTAGCAAAGCATTGAAAAAGGGCGTATCAACCATCAATGCTAAGCGAAGGTCGACAAAGAAAAGAGTTGATGATTTTCTTCTCAAGGTTGGTCCTTCGGTGTCGGTGCAAATTCAGAAGCTTTCCGCGCGAATTGACGCTGGGGTTTCTCGGGTCGAAGATGTAAAAAATATTGGATTGCAAATTCTGAAGCGCGCCCAAAGTGTAAGTGACACTCTGAAAAAGGGGCGAAAAAAAGGGCGTTCATGAAAAAAAAGGCAGTTGTGCTTTTAAGTTCTGGGATTGATTCGACGGTCAATCTTTATGCTGCGGTCAAAGAATTCGAAGTCGCCATGGTGCTAACTTTCAACTATGGTCAGAGGGCTGCAAAAAAGGAAATTGCTCAGTCCAAAAAAATCGCACTCAGGTTGGGTTTAAACCACAAGCTTGTCGAAATTCCTTTTGTCGCCGAGTTTGGAAAATCTGGTTTGATTGACCGATCCGTCCAGGTGCCAGAAGTAAGCCATGCTTTAATTGATGACCTTGCGGCCTCAACCGAAACAGCTAAAGCCGTTTGGGTGCCCAATCGGAATGGGATTTTTCTAAATATTGCAGCCGGTTTTGCCGAGTCGCTGGACGCAGATTTTGTGATTCCAGGTTTCAATGCTGAAGAGGCCGCGACTTTTCCTGACAACAGCGGGTCTTTTCTTGATTCCTTGAATCGTAGTTTTTCGTTTTCCACAGCAAATCACGTAAAGACCCATTGTTTTACGGTTGAGTTGAATAAAACTCAGATCGTTGCCTTGGGAAAAAAACTCGGGGTTCCTTGGGAAGAGACTTGGCCTTGTTATCACGGTTTAGAAAAATGTTGTGGTCGCTGTGAGTCCTGTCAGCGGGCCCTGCGGGCTTTACAAGCCAACCAAATAGATACAGGGATTTTATTTTCAAGTAACAATACAAATGAGGATGCATGAAAACCAGTTGGCTAGTGGATCAATTTATTTATGACGGAACTCAGCTGCGGCCGCTTTTTTGTTATCTTCAGCATGGTTTATTGGGCAACGCCTGTGTGGCCTGGCGTGGGCCATGTGATGTTAGCTTTGAGCACATGGTGGACGGAGAGGATCTCTTGCAGAAGTCCCAGATTGCGGGCTCTGATATGGTTCATTTTGTCGCCGAAATTTTTGACTTAAATCTTTTAGGTGGGGTTGCTTTGCAAAGATTGTTAACCGGAATTGTCCGAGAATCTTTAGTGGCTTTGAATCCGACCCAGGGTTTGAAAATCTTGCGTGATGGCGATGATCTTTATTGGGATGGGCGAAAGTTGTCGATCAGTGTCGCGGCAAAAGCCACCAACTCGGTGCTTATTCATTTTGCAATCAACTTTTCGACCAACGGAACTCCGGTCCCAACTGCTGGCCTTCAGGAGCTGAATATTTTGCCAGAGGATCTGGCAAAACTTGTCCTTAATAAGTTTTCTGCAGAGTTCATCTCTATCCAAGAGGCGAGCTGGAAAGTGAAGCCAGTTTAAATTACTCGACGGCGTATTCGACATCCAACGAAAAATTAGCACCCGAATGTTGACAGTCAGTGCGGTTGTCGTTGTCGCCAGTTGTGACTAAAGTAAATCGATGGTTGGATCCTAAGCTATAGTCAGCAACTTGTTGGATCAGGCTTGGATCAAGACTTAACACCAGCGGTCCGATTTGCTGGGTGGTTGGCCACGAACAGGTCGCCAGAGGTGCGCCCGTTGGGCCAAGTCGATCTTGTCCGTAACAGTAGTTGTGGTTAACACCGTTGTCCGAGGGCTTGCCTTTAATTGCTTCCCAATTGTATTTGGAATAGCCCCATTCAGTTACTTTCTCCATGTAAGCCAACAGCTGACTATTTGAAGTCGCAAGCACAATATTATCCAAGTTTAGAAAAAAATGATCATCGAATTTGAAGTCCGACTGGTTGAAAGAAAAACTGATCCCACAAACAGTTGCATTTGCGGGCAGTTGTAATTCAGAAAACTCAACATGTTGTTCAAGTCTGGCTTGATTCCGAGCATCGACTTCGCTCAGGTTTCCGTTCGCGCCCCAGTCGCAACCCCGTGTGGGTTGGGGAAAATTAAGGGCGATATTTCGTTTAATTTGTCTAACCTTGGTCCGGCACAAATCGGCAGCGGTCTCGGGTGGCAGGGCTAGGGCTTCAGGTTTTTCTGGGGCTACTGGCTGGGCAAACTCGACCTTCGAGCAATTATTATAAGCCAGCAGAGCTCCACTAATAATCGCCGCCAATAGGAATTTAGTGTAGAAACTCACAAGCCCCCCGGCATAGTCGATTTTGTCCAATATCAAAATGATAACATCTCATGGACTGACTTGTTTAGAGAACTATCAAAAAATGACATAGTTGTCTCAAGTTGAGAATTTTGAACTTTGTGTTACTGGACTTTGAATTTAAAATTTTGAATTTTGGTGTTGAATTCTAATGATCAATTTTGCTGATCATCTATGTCTGTCAGCAAATGTCATAAGTATATTTGATAAAACTAAAAGAATAACTGGAGTTACCATTTGCAATCCTAGCTATTATTGACGGTTGTAAGCATGCGAGCAGATGAGGCTGGCAATTCTTTTGTATTCACTGAGTAAATCCAAGTGAATCGAACTGGTATTGATGGACTCGCGCATTCCTCGGTTCAGGCGGCCGATGTGGTTCTCGCGCAATTGAATTTCTAGTTTCGCAAGATCACGTTTTTGCTGAATGGCTTGCTCGCACATTTCACGATTGCTAAACGAATTGATTCCAATTGAAGCCACCATTGTCACTTGGGCGTGCATTTGCCGGATCTCGTCCCAGCCCTCTTGAGAAAATTCTAGTTTTAGCGCCTGCTTCTTAATGGCTAGGGTCGTAAGATTAATATCGATGGCGTCAGCGGCCCTTTCCAGGTCGGTCAAAAACATGATCATTTGCATGATGTTCTGATGGACTCCAGTTGCGCTTTTATTGGCGTGATCGAGTAAAAACATTTTTGTCTCACGGTAAAGATAGTCGACTTTGTCATCGCGGGCCTTGATGCTTTCAATTGGTCCGGTGTCGCTGCCTTCAAAAAGCAGGACGCTGTCTTTAATCATTGAAAGAACGATATCAGCAGTTCGCATTATTTCGCGTTGGGCATACGAAACGGCCAAAGCTGATGACTGGTAGTTATTTAGACTGAGGTACTCGGCACTAAAATCATCTTTTGGATCCTTAGGAAACCAGCCTTCAATAATTTTCGCAGCCGGTTGAATAAAGGGGTAAAAAATGGCGGCGCTGGCTAAATTGAAAAATAGATGTGCATTGGCAATGGATCGTTGCATGGGTGTGCCTAAACTTTCCAGCATACCAACAAAGTAGGGATGGACGCCGGGGATTAGAAATATTGCAACACTCAATGTTTTGTAAAAAAAATGGGCCCAGGCGACTTGTCTGCCCACATGATTGCTTCCGACTGCTGCCAGTAATGCGGTTGAGGTCGTGCCGATGTTGGCTCCGTAAACCCAATAGGTCGCATCTTCCAAAGAAATCGCGCCTGCCGCGGCTAAGCTCATGGCCAAGCCAATCGTAACGGCGCTACTGTGGACAAAGGCGCAAAAGGCGATAGAAATAAGCAGGGATATTTCAGGGTGGTCCTTTAGGGATTTTAACTGGTCGGTAATGGCAGGAAGTTCCGCATAATAATGGGCCGCAGACGAGATCATGCTTAAGCCAATAAAAAGAAAAGAAAACCCCATAAATACCAAGGCAAAGTTTTTGATGCCTGCTTTTTTAGCCATGAAGTACACAGAAAAAGCGATCGCCAGAAGTGGCAGGGCATATTGCCCCAGGTTCATACTTATCAAAATAACGGTCAGCGTGGAGCCAATCGCGGTGCCAATAATGACACCCATCACTTGCTGCAAATTAATAACTTGAGCAGAGCCCAGTCCAACCAACATCGAAGTCACGGCGCCAGAGCTTTGCAAAATAGTAGTTAGCGAAATTCCCACGACAATTGCTAGAAATTTGCTTTGTGAAAGTCGATTCATCAGTCTGGTGATTCGACTGGCCATCAGTTTTTCAAGGGCTTGTGAGGCTATCGACATTCCGTATAGAAAGAAGGCGATTCCAGCAAAAAGAATAACAATATGAGAACTTTGAAAATCAATCATGGTGCAATCAACATTATGACGTATCTGTTTTTGTCTTGTCATCTGGGAATAGATATTTTGACGAATTAGCCTTGGCGGTCCAGAATCGGACGATGGTCGTTCAAGTCGTTGGTGCTGTTTTTCATAAAGCGGATAAAATACTTCTTTTTCGTCGTCTTGAGGGGCTTCGTCTTTTCGAGTTCCCTGGTGGTAAAATCGAAGCCGGAGAGACCCACGCCCAGGCTTTGCATCGGGAAATTCAAGAAGAACTTGCCGTCGAAATCGAAATTGGGGAAAAGGTCGGAGACTCTGACTTTTTATCTCGCGGTCGCAACATCCAGTTGACGGCCTATCTGGTGCAGCCAAAGAGCTGGACTTTTAACTTGTCAGACCATGATCAGACTTTGTGGATCGAAGAAGGCAAGGAGCCTTGGGATTTAATTATGCCCGCAGATCGAAAACTGGTGGAAGCGGCCTTTGGGCTGATCGCTAAGCATCAGGGCAAGAGGTAGGGCGTTTCATCTTTTTTCGGCAGACGGCAATGTTCCCGTTTGCCAAAAATTCGGTAGCGATTTTGTGCGATAAGGGTATAGAAAAAATTTCGAACAGGCCTCGGAATGACCTTCATAGTAAGAGCTAACCATCTATAATGGTTCATATTCTCTAGAATAAAAATAACAGCATCAGATCTTTCAATGACTTGGGATTGAGAGGCTTTTAGGACGACAACAGCGACGCTCAAAAGATTTTCCCGTTGCTCAGCGCTTAAGTGTTGCTCAGCAGTTTTGCCTTGTAAGGGGGCAAAGCAAAAGCGGTGTTGAAGGTCTCGAACAAGAACCCAATCCACAAAGCCGTTGCAGAGATGACAGACTCCGTCGAAAAAAATGATCATTCCAGTGACTTTAGCATCCATTACCTTAGAATTTTAGCATGGAGCTCTTCGTTTTCCCATTAGGACATTTTGTTTTTTTTCCAAATACTTCAAAGCCCCTGAATATCTTTGAACCCAGATATTTGCAGATGGTCAGGGATTCTGTGCGCACGAAGACCCCTATTGCTATTGGTTTTGTTGACGAGCCCGACCTGCCCTATGAGTATCAGTTTGGCAATGCGCTTGGTTTTGTGCGGCCGATTGTTGGCTATGGGCAACCGACAATTCTTGAAGAGAGGCCCGATGGCAGTATTCTGATCCTACTTCAGGGTTCTGCAAAAGCCCGACTGGGCCGAGTCCAGGACCGCGGGACTCCGTATATTGTTTGCGCTGCTGAGCCAATTGCAGAAAAAACTGAAATTGATGCCAGCCATTTGCTGATTTACATGGGCCTACAACGGGTTCTGATTCAATGGATTAAAAATCATTTTCCAGACGCGCATCAAAGGGAAGTATTCATGCGCAATCTACAAACTCCTGTAGAAATATTAGCAGCCTACGCCGCCTATTTGGTGGTCGATCGAGATCTGCAGCAGTATGTGCTGGAGCAAAACGACATCAACGACAAAATCGATACCTTGCAAAGGGCGAAGGCGGCCCGCGAGGTTTTGTCGTAGGCAGGGGATTCGTGGGTTTCAATCCTAAAAAAAGGCACTTCAAAGAAAATCAAAGAGCTCAGTAAGCAGCGCTATACGCGGAACTTGTTGAGAACGCAAATCAGGGGTTTGGCTTGTCCCAAATTCAGTGCTGTGCAGGCAAGAAATACCTAAGCTAAGGCAAGGCGAAATGTCATTTTCCCAAGAGTCGCCAATATAAAGAATTTCGTGCTTCTCCAGTGAAATTCGAGCCAGCGCTATTCTAAAAATACCTTCATCTGGCTTTTCTAAGCCAAACTCTTCGGAAGTGGTGACTGTCGCAAGGGGAACATCCTCGGGCCAAAAGGCG
>CALQIT020000089.1 GCA_943330705.2 Streptomyces griseus | reverse complement strand
GGCTCTTCTTGCGGCTTGGGATAAAGATCCAAAATCGGTAATGAACACTTTGCCCAAGAAATATAATGAAGATGGCTCGGTGAATTCGCAAAAGTTATCAGTTTTTAGATCCGAAGATATTCGTTCGGGTCGGTATCGGGAAATTAAAGTTGCGGCGCGAAAGAAATTTATTTCACGATTTTTGATTTCGGCATTCAGTGGCGATCGAATTGCCACGGATCCGACCAATGATCCAAGGCCGATGCTGTTGAAGTCACAACAATTTTCAATCCACCAGTTAGGGGATGCAAAGTTTCTTAGTGGAAAGGTTGAGACCAATCCATGGTCTGGGGACTATTTTGCGCTTTATCGTGGTGGGATTGCCGTTCGCTACGAGGATTCCTTGTTTCCATCTACGACAACCTGGAGCCTTTACGAGGACTTTTTTAAAAAGGCATTTAGCACTTCGCTGTCTTCTTTGCGTAATTTGGACGATCTTTCTCCAGCCGAAAAATACGATATTTTGGTCGGCGATAGTCAATGGACAATGACCCGCTGGAGCCTAGAGGAATCTAAAAGAAGCGCAGTTGATGGAACAATCGAGACCTGGATGGGGCTTTGTCATGGCTGGGCTCCGGCATCCTACATGACCAATGAGCCACTAAAACAACTAACCTTTAAGTTGCCTTCGGGTCAGAACCTAGTGTTTTTTCCGGCGGATATCAAAGCCTTGATGACTCTGTTGTGGGCCAATGTCGATGTTCCCACTGTCTTTGTCGGCAGTCGTTGCAATGAAAAAAATCCTGCCACGGATCCTGTAACCGGTCGGATACTGTCCGGTGCTTGCTGGGATATCAATCCGATGACGTGGCATCTGACGATGTTAAATCGATTAGGTGCTGACCGCTCTAGTTTTGTGATGGATGCGACTTGGGACTTCCAAGTTTGGAATCAGCCCGTTCAATCCTATGAAATTACCTATTTTAACCCTGAAACTAGGCAAACTTCCAAGGTCGCAAAAGATGTTGCAATTCGCTTAAGTCAGTTCACTAAAAATAAGTTTCCAAAAAGATCGCCAGGAACAGAGATGATCGTTGGGGTGATGATGGATACCACGTATGTGGCCGAAAACTCGGCATCGCATAGTGAAAGTCCCGGGAATCGAACAATGACCGTCGAATATATTTATGATTTAGAGATGGATCGATCGGGAAAAATTTTAGGAGGGGAATGGTATCAGAATGCGCATCCCGACTTTATTTGGTCTCCTGCTAAAAACGCGATTCCCATTTCCTGGATTGAAAAACAAAATCCCGTTCGTTGGAATGCTCCTGCGCTGCCGGACTCGCAGGTCAGTGCTGTTGCGATCGCCGGTTCTGAACTCGGCAATCCTTTGAATGCTATTGTCTATAAATTATTTGAGCTATCAGCGGCCCGTCCTTAGACAGCAGTTAGCTTGGGTCAGAATCAGAAAATTGCGCTTGGCCCTTGCCAATTTCTGCTCCGTTTAGCAGTACCCGGTAGGTAATCGGAAATGCTTTGCTGAGCATGGCGCTGACCCCACAATACTTGGTCTGAGATAAGTGAACGGCCTCAAGTAATTTTTGTGGATCAACCTGGCCGGTGACTTCAAACAGTAATGCTGCCGTCGAGAAGACAGCTGGCTGCTTGGCCGTTGACGGGGTAATGTCGACCTTTACAGTTAAAGTTTGTGGGGGTTGCTTATATTTTTTTAACAACGCAATAACATCCATCGCTGTGCATCCACCCAGGCCAAGAACAACCAGTTCTTTCGGCGTCGCTGCGCTACTTTTACCAATTGGCGTTTTTGCATCAAGATTAACAACATGACCATCCGTGAGGCCTTCAAATAACATCGCATCTTTCCAAACCACCATTGCTTGCATTGAGAACCTCCTGTTTATAATTTGAAGCTACGCTAGTGCTTCAAATTTAGCAAAAGACCAAAGGTAAATTTGCGCCTGTGTTGAATAAAAACTGCTGCGAAGGGAAAGACTGTCGCACCAGGGGACAACTTGTCCCCTAGGTCAGAGTATCTCAATCAATACGAGGATCTGAATTGTCAGATGATTTATTTGTTTTCATACAGTATTCGTTGCAGCATGCCGCCAATGCTATTCTTCGCTTGCGATTCTTTGACGATTAGGTAGGTATGCAGGGGTGATTACAGATTCGTCGATAAAAAATAAAAAATCGTATCCAGGAGGAAAATTTATGACGTCCAACATGATGAAATGCAAAGCGAAGTCTAATATGAAACTGAGCAAGAATTTTAGCAAGAAGTCGATATTGATGTTGATGCTGTGTTTAGCAGGAGCTTCCATTTCTTCTGCGGCAAACTTAAGCCTAGAGCTGCGCAGTGATCTGACTAGCGTCAGTTACAATGAGGCGGCTATGGCCGCCTCGGCGAATAGTAAAAATAATTATCAATTCAATTTGCACAGTCTTAAAGTTGATGGCAAAGGATCACTAAATGAGGCCCTATCCTATAGGCTTAAGCTTGTACTAAATAAAACTGCCGTGACTGCAAAAAAGCGAGAGACCGGAAATGACTGGACAGAGCTTGCTTACTTAAATAACAAAGTGAATGATCTTTTGTCGGTCACTGCAGGAAAATTTAATTCCGACGTCGGTGGATATGAGGGGATGACCAGTTCGTCTGATTTGTATTTGACATCAGCGGCCTATAGCCAGATTACGAACCTGAAATACCACACGGGATTAAAAGCAATCCTACAACTTGGTGACGATCACAATGTCTCAATTCAGGTAGCAAATCAGGAGTATGACTCGTTGTCGGGCACCGGCCTGGATCAAAACCGTTCGGTTGTCGGAAGTGTTTATAAAGGAAATTTTATGGATAAATCCTTAAAACCAGTCCTTAGCTACTTTAGCTCCCCGCAAAGCACGGGAACTGTGGCCTCTACTGGGGCGACGACGGATTCGTCTAAATACGCCTACACTAATCTAGGCCTTCGTTACGAGGGTATTGTTGCCTTGGATCTGGATTATGGAATGATTGCAAAAAAAGAAACCTCAGCGGCGACGACAGGTCAAGACTGGGGCAATACTGTTTTGAAAGTTTCTTATAAAATGGATTCTTTTTTGCCTAGTTTAAAATGGTACGGATCAACAAAAACCGACAAAGTGTCAGGCATAGCCGATGTCAAAACGGAGTATGATGGCATTGAGCTTGCTGTTGAATACAAGCCAGTTGCTGAGCAAAACATGCGCTATCATCTTGCCTACATGGTTACCAGCACCAAACCTGCAACAGGGGACAAGCAGTCCGCAACGACCATGATTGCTGGATTTAAAATGACTCCGGATTTCATGAAGTAGGCGGACAGCGATAGGTGGGATTGGGCTTGTTGAATAAGAGCAGGGCCTAATCCCTAAATCGGATCGTCTTTTTTAGGCTATCACAATTGGATTTCAAATGTTTTGCCTTAGCGTCCTTGTTGCCCTTGCAAAGCAGCATATAGTGTTCAGCGGGTTTTTTTGCGCTTGCTGGTGCTCTGCTTGATTTGTCTGAAAGGGAATGTAGGACAAGGGTTTCACCTTGATCTATTTTTGCTGTGCCATCAAAAGGTTCCTTACGATCGACAAGTTGCTTCCAGGCGTCCTTGGTTTTTGCATCTGCATCGCTAGCAGGTTCGTAAACCTTGTGAAAGATATACGCACTTTGGTTTTGGTCCAATAGCATCCAGCCCGCTGTCATTAGCTTGCTTGGCTGTTTCGGCACATAGTGGGCAAATGAAAAAATCAAAGTTTTTTCGTTCAGGTCGGGAAGTTTCGATTGCAACGACAGATTACCAGCATTCAGGATAAGGTTGGAATTTTTAATTTCAAAGTGCGTATTTTGGTAAATATCCCAGCGATATTTTTTGTCCAACTTCAAGAATTCTTGCCATTGCGCCACGGTTCCGGAAGGTGTAAAAATCATCAGATCTCGTTTTTCGGTTCGCGGAATGACCTCTAAGATTCCTTCGGCTGCCGCGTAGGTATAGGAAAACATGCAGGCGGCTCCGCCAGGCACGGCAAGGCATTCATTTAAAATTAAGGTATCGTCAGTTGCATTTCGCCACAACTGGGTGATCCAAGGTCGGCCAAGGCTATCTCGTTCGATTGTTCTTTGGTGGGCTGGACCATAGGAGGTCACCGGAATTTTTTCGCCCGCAAATTCGATAAACCAGCCGACCCCTTTTAGTAGCCCTGCCAAAATATTTTCACTGTCCTCTAAGAATCCGGTTAGGGTGCCTTGCTTTGGTTTGTTTACGAAATAGTAGTAAGTAAGATCTCTGGGTTTTTGCACCGTAACCTGGCCACTTAGTTGGCCTGTTAGCGGGCCAGCCAATGGGTCACTCAGTGAAAGATTTTTATCCAAGGCAATAGTTTTCGCTGGAAAGTTGTGAAAATGCCAACCCTCTTTTGCGGTAAAATGCAGTTCGCGAAAATGAAGGCCGGTATCTTGGTCCCGCAGAAATGCTTGTAACTTTGGATCTTTTGGAAAAAGCGAGGCCTGATATTTTTTCGTGTAGTCTGCGTATAGATTTTTGACCAAGGCTAATTTTGCAGCCGAGTACTTATTTGCTAAGTCGGTTAAGCTAACGGGCAACTGAATTTCCAATTGAAAGTCTTTTTTTACCGAAAGTTCATCGGTTTTGTATTCGACCCCTTTTTCTGCATAGACAATTTTCTTTTCAGAAAGACCAAGCACTTCCTTAAGAGGCATCGCATAGTTCAGGTTTTCAGAAGTATTTTTCATAACCACAATGCCGACAACTTGGCCACGTTGAGTCACCAAGGGTCCGCCGCTATTTCCAGGTGAAGCAGGGGCTGAATAGCGAATGTATTTCCATTGTCCATTTCGTTCTTCCGGCGTTAACGAAGAAATTTGTCCTCCGCGAATGGAGATGCCTTCGCCAAAGGCGTTGCCAACGGTAAATATTCCTTCACCAATATTTACCTCCAGTTTGGATTCCAGAATGGCGTGATAGTTTGGTGTTTTTTCAAGCTGGAATTCAATCAAATCGCGGGCCTCGTCATAGCGTAAAATCTGACCCACTTTGGAAACTCCGCCTTTACTATCGCGCAGAAAAAAATTTCGATTCCATTTTTTCGTTTCCAGAGAAAACACATGGGCCGCTGAAATATACTTGCCCTTTTCCACGGAAAAGGCGGTGCCTATTCCAACCACTTTGCTATTTCGTTCTTGGAAGGGCAGTTTTTCAAAAGGCAGGGGTTTGCTAGTTTTGGTGTGCTTGTCTTCATAACGGGGAATCACCACTTCAAAGACCCCTGCATTTAGCTTTTGCACGGTTTCAGTGCTTAAGCCATTGCCCGAAACGGCAGAGGCAGGCCCGCCGCTAAGGACCTTTTTTGCAGAGCTCCGTTTTCCCAGGCTATTTTTTGTGCTTGAACAAGAGAGCAATACAGTGAGTAAGGCGCATAGTAAGCCAGGAAGCAAGCCGGGCAGTAAGGCAGATTGCAACCCAGATAGTAAGACCTTGGCGGTTGATCGAAGCATCAATTTGCCTACAGGTCGTAACATAAGATCTCCGCTGCCTTTTTCTCTGCCCCTATTTGTGTAAGCATTTGTAAGTAGCCTCTCGGCAGATTGGCACAAAGGATCAATATCAAGTTTCGAATTTTCCCAGTCTTCTCAAAATAGACCAATATTTTAATGGTTCCCTGAGGGAAAAGAGCTTGCGGACGCTCTTTTCTTTTTCTTTGGGGCTTTGCGGTCGCCTAATTTCAACATAAAGTTCAACATAAAGTTCAATATAAAGTTCAATATTCTGCTCAGCATTCAGGCGAACCCGCCATAAGCATGCCTAATCCATGACAGAAAAAAAAATTCCTTAAAAAATTCTTTCCCTTAAATAATATTAGTGCTCAGATGTTGCACACCAGGGGGGCGAATGATTCACTTTCTTACTATATCATCACTGATGATGACGGCTACAATTTGTGGTTCCTTAGCAAATGCAGGAACTCTTTTGAAATTTGACAAGGCGACGATTGATCCGCGCGCGCAAAAATTGAGATCTCTTGCTTTTGGCAGCGAGGAAGCTACCGACTACGTAGTTCAATTTCATGCAGCAATTACGCAGGCGGACCACGACCTCTTGGCAAAGCACAAGGTCACAGTGTTTCGTTATGTGCCAGACGATGCTCTGATTGTTCGCGCAAAACTTTCAACCATTGAAAAAATGATGACCGAGTCGCCGCGTATCAATGGGTTCATCCTATATAGGGGTGAGATCAAGCTTAGCGAAAATTTGCCGACCTTAAGTGTCTTTTCTCAAGGACAACGTGAATACATTTCTATTTCCGCGTTCACCGCCACGGATGCCCAAGCTATTTTAAGGGGGCTTCAGCTACTTGATCCTAGTTTGACCGTGCTGGATTTTACGGGGCGCCATCTTTCATTGCGGCTAGATCAGTCCCTGATTGCGCAAATTGCAAACATCACAGGTGTTGAGTTCGTGCAGAAGATGAACAGGATCGAGTCATTCCATATGGATATGCAACTTGATACCAAGACAGATCCTGAAGTTGACCCGGTAGCCATCGGGGATTACTCAGACTTGAACGGTCTAGAGACCGGAACAAAAATCATGAATTTTGATGCGGCCTGGGCCTTGGGTTACAAAGGCAAAGGACAGGTTTCATCGATGGCTGATACCGGTCTTGATTCAGGCGATACGGCGACAATACACCCTGATTTTGCAGGCGCCGTGAGCAAAGGAATTGTGTTCGGAGTTGGAGCAAAATCTTGGAATGATCCAATGGGACACGGGACGCATTGCTCGGGCTCAGCGGTTGGCCGGGGTATTGCCTCGGGTGGCAAGCTTGCCGGTGGGGCGCCAGAAGCGAATTTCGTATTTGAAGGAATGTGGAGCCCAATTATCGAAAACTTGACGGTGCCCCCAAAGCTAGCAAAGCTCTTTTTGGCAGCGGCTTCTGAGGGCGCTTTTGTGCATTCGAATTCTTGGGGAAGTCCGGCAAATCTTGGGGCCTATGATTCAATGGCACAACAAGTGGATGACTTTATGTGGAATAACCCAGAGTTTTTAGCGATTTTTGCGGCAGGCAATAGCGGCGTCGACAAAGATAAAGATGGGGTTATTGATTCAGGCTCCATGAGCACTCCTGGTACAGCAAAGAATGCGCTGACCGTCGGGGCGTCGGAAAATAAAGTTTCATCCGGAGGAATTCAAAAGCAAGTTAAGGAATTGAAAGCGGCCGCTGATAATTGGTCGGCCGAACCAATTTGGAGCTCTCGGCTTTCAGACGACCCAAATGGAATAGCCATATTTAGTTCCCGTGGCCCAACAAAAGATGGGCGCACCAAGCCCGACGTTGTGGCGCCAGGAACCAACATCCTAAGCACCCGGTCGCAGGTGGTGGGTGCCTCTGCCTTGTGGGGCGCCTATAACAAGGAGTATGCTTGGTCCGGTGGGACATCAATGTCGACTCCGCTGACAGCTGGTGCAGCCACGGTCGCTCGACAAATTTTGGTAGAGGGATTTAAGTTAGCAAATCCATCGGCGGCATTGGTTAAGGGTGTTTTAATGCACTCTGCATTTGATCTGTTTCCCGGCCAGTACGGGCAAGGTTCTGCGACTCAGGAGTTAAAAACGCATCGTCCGAATTCTGACCAGGGTTACGGCCGAGTCGATATGGCAGCTGTTGTTGGTTTGAAGCAGACAACCAGTCTTTATGATGAAAAAGCAGGTGTCGGCAGTGGTGAATCCATAGAGAAAGTTATTCGCGTCCAGCAGGGGCAAAATGTAAAAGTAACTTTGGTCTACACCGATGCTCCTGGGACTCCGGCTGCGGCAAAAGCATTGGTCAACGATTTGGATCTAGAGCTCGTGCTAGCTGACGGTACTACCAAGTCATTGAAGGATAGACTCAATAATCACGAGTACCTGGAGGCCTCTGATTTGAAAGCTGGTCAGCTCAAGGTTCGTGTCACTGGAGCCAATGTCCCAATGGGGCATGGCGGCAAGCAGCCATTTGCTTTGCTTGTTAGTTTGCTTTAGCAGGATTACTTAACTAGCTGATTTACATCAAGTAACCAGGATAACTCTTGATTCCTGGTTACTTTGAAAGTCTTACAAAACCCATGTACTTTGGAAAAGTTTTTCAAATTCGACCGCATACGACCGACGGAGTTTGATAACCAGTGTCAATTGAGCTATAACATCAGCGGCCCTGAACTTGCTCACCGTGATGTAGTTGTAGAATGGCAAAATCAGAGTCCTTTCGGAGGTTTTCGATGGCTGAAGCCCAATCTCAAGTAGCTCCTATTTTCATAGTCGGTGACTATTCTGTTTATCCCGGTCACGGGGTCGGCAAAGTGGTTGCAATAGAGATCAAAGAAATAATGGGGACGAAGATTGAGTTTTACTGTGTTCAGATCGTTGAAACTGGGATGAAAGTAATGGTCCCTAAAACGAATGTTGTTTCGGTGGGCTTAAGGCCAATTATTTCTAAAGAAGAAGCCGGCAAAGTCATGGGCATCTTGAAAGAAAAAAATGTCAAAATCGATAATCAGACATGGAATCGCCGCTACCGCGAATACATGGAAAAAATTAAAACCGGTTCGGTTTATGAAATTGCTGAAGTTTTGCGCGATTTATTTGTTTTAAAAGTTGATAAAGAGCTATCTTTTGGCGAACGCAAAATGCTGGATACCGCCCGCGGACTTTTGATGCGTGAGTTGACTCTAGCCGTCGATGGCGATGAGTTAGCCCAGCAAGAAGAAGTAAAGCAAATCTTCGGGCTATAACAGAATACACCGGTGCGACCTGCTGCAGGTCTAAATACCAAAGACATTGGCAAAGACATTGGATAAGTGAGAAAGATTTGGTTGGCTCAAGTGGCCGGCAAAAGCTGTGCTATCCAATTTCCAAAAATCCTATTAGAATTCCATTTTATGCTATCGCTTTATCTAGCGGAGGTCTTGCGTGTTATCGAAAGTCAGAGTGCGATTTGCTCCTAGCCCAACAGGCTATTTACATGTTGGCGGTGCGCGAACCGCCTTGTTCAATTACCTATTCGCAAAGCACCTTGGCGGGCAGTTCATCCTGCGTATCGAAGACACGGATCAAGAGCGCAGTACCGACAACGCCTTGCGAATGCAAATTGAGGATCTTCAGTGGTTGGGATTAAAGTGGGACGAAGGCCCGAATCCCAAAACCCTTGAAGACCAAGGACCCCATGGACCCTATCGGCAAAGTCGCAGGCTGCCAGTCTATAAGCAAGTGGCTGACGAACTCATTGCCGCAGGCAAAGCCTATTACTGTTTCCTCACCGAGGCAGAGTTAGATCAGCAGCGTGAATTAGCAAAGGCTGCCGGAAAAACCATGCATGTCGCAAGCCCATACGAGGACTGGACGATAGCTCAGGCAATGGCCCGATTGCAAAGCGGAGAAAAAGCAGTTGTGCGCTTTAAGACCCGTAATCTAAAGCGTGACTTCGTGTTTACGGATTTGGTGCGCGGGGAAATTAAATTCCCCTCGGATATGGTGGGTGACTTTGTTTTGCTGCGAAGTGACGGGATGCCTGTTTATAATTTTTGTTGTGTCGTCGATGACCACAAGATGGAGATCTCGCATGTTTTAAGGGCCGAAGAGCATCTGCCAAATACTTTGCGACAACTTATGATTTACGAGGGCATGGGTTGGGCGCCTCCGCAGTTTGGCCATCTGTCACTGATTTTAGATGAAGACCGACAAAAACTATCTAAGCGCAATGGGGCGACAAGTTGCCATGAGTTTAAGGAAGAGGGCTATTTGCCCGACGCCTTAAAAAATTTCGTGGCACTTTTGGGATGGTCACACCCTGATGAAAAAGAAATTATGAGTATGCAGGATATGATTTCTGCTTTTGATCTACAGCGGATCAATTCGGCGGGTGCGGTATTTGATGCAGTTAAATTGAAATGGATGAATTCAGTGCATTTGCGTGCCCATAGCAATAGTGAAATTTGGGAGATGTTGGTTCCGTTTTTACAGCGCGCCCACCTAGAGCTCCCGCAAGACCCCGTTTGGCAAGACAAAACAGTGACCGTTTTTCGTACGGCAATGGAAACCCTGGTCGACGCAGTCGAGCTTTACCGTCCACTGTCTGACAAATCTTTTTTGTTACAGCCCGAGGCCGACGAAGTTTATGCTTGGGAAAGCACGAAGGCGGTGATTGGCCAATGGCGCGATCTTGTGGCCGCAGAGACAACCGATTATTTAAATGAAGAAGTTTTTTTAAGAATTCAAGATCAGATCAAAGAAAAAACAGGAGCTAAGGGAAAATTTTTATTTCAAGCTGTGCGGGTTGCTGTCATCGGAAAGCCGCATGGGTCAGAATTGAAGATGTTGGTGCCTTTGATCTCTAAGAAGTCTCTTTTATTAAGGGCAGAAATTGCGCTGGCTAAAAAGTAATAGGTGTTAAATAGAAAAGGATTTTTTGTATGTCTGATTTAGTCGTTTACAACAGTCTTAGCCGAAAAAAAGAGAAATTTGAACCTTACACTTCGGGTCAGGTTAAAATGTACTGCTGCGGTCCAACTGTTTACGATCTTTTGCATATCGGAAATTTTCGTGGGCCGGTGTTTTACAACCTGGTTCGCAATTGGCTAGAGTTTTCTGGTTTTAAAGTGACCTACGCTTACAACTATACTGATGTGGACGATAAAATTATTGACCGTGCCAATCAGGATAAGGTTAGTTCCAGTCAGATTTCAGAAAAATATATTATTGAGTTTCAAAAAGATTATGATCGGCTTGGCCTAGGGCCACACAGTTTCAATCCCAAGGTTACTGATTACATGGACGCGATTGTTAAAATGATCGCCGATCTTATAAGCAAAGAAAAAGCTTATGTGGTTAATGGCGAAGTTCTATTTTCAATTCGCAGTTTTCCTGAGTATGGGAAGTTGAGTAACCGCGATCCCGATGACCTAAAAGCCGGGGTGCGGATGGATGTGGCCTCAGGCAAAAAAGACCCTTTGGATTTTGTCCTTTGGAAACCCGCGAAACCCGGTGAGCCCTCTTGGGAATCCCCTTGGGGCGCGGGGCGACCGGGTTGGCACATCGAATG
>CALQIT020000088.1 GCA_943330705.2 Streptomyces griseus | reverse complement strand
TCGGGGCTCATCGGTAAATTTTATGGAAGAGACGGATATAACGAATTCTCGAGTTTAAACACGAAGGCCAGAAGTCTCGAGCAGCAACGCCACAACCTGCAGTTGGATACAAGCTTGATTAGAAAGGCTACAGCGTAAATCCTTTGAATACTGCTACCATACGTCTTGAACAAAAGTGAATAGGTCTCGCACAAACGTAAGACGAGCAGAAGTAGTTCAGGGCCAAGATCTTAGCTTGCTGCAGACAGGTAATTCTCGCAGATTTTTTGTTTTTAAGATTCACAACAAGTAGATTCAGATGCAGCCGCTGCGCTATTCTTCAATAAGGATTTCGACTCTGCGATTCTTGACCCGTCCCTGATAGTTTCCATTGTCAGCAATTGGCCTATCTTTACCGTAACCTTCGGCGGTGACCGTAGACTCGGAAATTTGCAGGCTTTTGATCAGGTAGCGGCGCACGGAATCAGCACGTTTTTGACTCAAGGCTAAATTATAAAGATCGCTGCCCTGAGAGTCCGTATGCCCTTCAACCACAATCTTCTTTAGGTTAATCAGACGAAGCGTTTCGATCAGTAAATCTAATTTTGGAAAAAACCCGGGCTCAATTTCTGCTGAATTGGTTTCAAAAAGAACCGCCACATTGTAGCGAGTGATTTTACCCTCGTTCGTCGCTGAGTATGCTTTTTGTTCACAAACAGGACCGATGGCCCAGTTGATACCGGCATAAATCCGCCAATCAGGACTGGCCAACGCATCAGCGATTTTTGTTCCGCCGCCCAAATGAATAGCCACTGAGCGGTTGTAGTCAAACTTCGCGCCACCAATCCATTCAAGGGAGTTGGCGTCGCGATCGGTAGGGATGTTGGATGAAACAGCAAAGCGAGAACCAACAATTTCAAAAATAAATTTCGAGTCGTAAGCGGGTAGGTGACGACTAAACCCCAAGGAATAGATATACTGGTCGCCAAGCGGGGCAATCGGAACAGTTGGAATTTGCGCCCCTGGATTTCTCTTGCGATAGCCGAAATTGACACCCAGGCCCCAGTTTTCAAAACTGCGGTCATAGACAAGTTCCAGATTTGTTGTGGGGCCAGAGTCACTACCGGTGTAAGGGTTATTTTTTATCAAGTTATTATTCACAGAAAGAACTGACGCCCAACCACCTTTTTCATCACCCGAAAAGCGATACTTTGTATTGAGGCGAACTTCGGTAAGCCCAGGCGAATCAAAAAAAGAAACCAATTGCGCACTGTCTGTCTTTTGCTCAAGAACATAAGGAAAGCTTAAGCCGACGTCCCAGTTTTTTGTAAGACCTGTGCCCACGTTGAAATCTAAGCTGGTCAGTTTGTCGCCAGGCTTGGTTCCTGCGATGAACTGACCAACCGTGCGCGAGTAGGCCAGAGAGTTGACCGCATAATTCATAAAAAATCCGGTGTTGATGTAGCAAGGCTCAATGGTCTCTGAAGAATGAACGGTAACAAAGTCGATGCCGCTGGTTGTTGGGTTAAAGTTTTGATAATCAGTCCCGCAAATATTTGCAGAAGAAAAGCTTGGCCCGACAATTAAAATTAGGGTTGCCGCCAAGGTCATAGCAAAATTGCAACGTAGTTTCATTTTATGAAATCCTCAACGAAAGATATTTGTTAGTAACGATTTGAGTTTTACATTCTCAAAATGGGGAAGCAAGTGGCAAAGCATATTGTTTGCCAGCCGCACCAATGGATGGCGTGTCGATTTACCGGCAATCAAGATCACAAGTCAGTGGCTTGTGATCAGAGGACTTGGCCCATCCATGCAAAGAAACATTGCGAATTTTACAACCCTTAACAAAGATATGATCCAATTTTAAAAACCGATCATCATCAGGAATGACTGCCTGTTCAAATCCAGCCCGATGAAGTGCCTGAGTCAAAAATTGCAAACGGCCAGGGTTCCACGTGTTGAAGTCGCCTGCGAAAAGAACTTTACCTTTGAATCCCCGAAGCAGCGGAAGCAATTGCTCGATATGTTCGCGAAAATAGGAATTCAAAACAAAGTTAATCCCATGAATATTAACCACTAAAAGTCGGGATCCACTTTCTAAAAGATAGCTTGTCGCCAAAGCTGTTTTTGGTGTTACGAGAAATGGTTCTTCTTGCGGACTTCGAACCCCCAGTGCCTGCAGGGGTGCCGCAACAGACCCGGTAATTGTTCCCGTTCGACTACTGCCTTGATTCACGTAAAAAGAGGTCGCCATGGTCCACCCCTGGCTTTTTTCTCTGCGTAAAACTGGCAACATAAAAGAGTCAGCCATGCCCTCCTGAAGTAGGCTTAGATCCCGGCGGGCGCTGAGCAAGTGAAACTCACGAGAAAAATTCTGTTGTCCCTGACCCTTCCAAACATTCCATACCAAGACAGATAGTTGGTTGGGTAGTGCGGTTCGAGGGGCGGGGGTCAAAGAGCTTACAATTTTTCCATTTTCTGGAGTGGGGAAGTAAAGCTGGGCTAACTTTCGATATTCATCGTTTAAGACGATAGCGATATTGTCAGTTGCTTCTCGTGCTTCTCGTGCTTCACGAAAATTTGGATTTTGGAAAAGAATAATTGCAAAAAGAGCAGCTAACAAATGAAATCCCCCGATTCTTGGCTAGCGAGCAATCGAGGTTTCGGTTTAGCTTGAAATGAAAACACCTGTCTATAAAAATGATGTCTTCGGTTGCGCCACGCAACGGCTTTGAAAAAATCAAGATGTGTCGCAGGCTTTCAGTTTTGTGCCTATGCTATTTTTTTGATCTGTTCCAATTTGTCTTTATAGCCTTGGATTTCTTGGCTTAGTCGATAATTGTCCTGAGTCAAAGAAACCAATTTCCGTCGCAACGCCAGAAGTTCGTCAGAAACGCCTGAAGAAACATTGGCAGAGACATTCGACGAAACAGTCGCAGCGACATTCGACGAAGCAGTCGAAAAGACTTCGTGACTTGCCGCTTCCGGAGCGTCGCTTCTAGGTTCGTGGTGGATGTGCCCTGAGTTCAGATTTTCTTCAATATTTTCATCAATGACCATGTCCTGCGCAAATTTTTCGAACTTCAGTCGGCCCTCTTGCACCATCTTGCGAATTTCAGCGAATAGTTTTATCGTGCCAGCGGCGGCTTCACCAGGGGTGGGAACCTTGGTTTCAAGGACGTCCTCGACACCTTTGCGTTCTTTGTAGGTCAGCATTTTTTTGAAGGCTTCTGCTTTTTCAGGACTTAGGCCGCCAACGACCATCGCCAGCTGCAGAACGGGAATGCGTGGGAATATTTCTTGTAAATAGGTGGGATTCCAGGTCATAACTTTTTCCAAGCTCAGCATTTTTCTTCTGACTTCGGCTTCCCAAGTCGGGTTTTCATCACTGACTAATTTTAGAAATTTTTCCTGTTTTTCTTTCCCGGTCGTTTCAATTAGAATTAAAAGTTGAATAAATCCACCTTTTTTACGGTAGCGATCAATCATGCTCATACCAGGAGGCCTTTCGTAGGAGTTACTTGATTACATCGTCAAAAAAGCCCTTAAGGTTAACGACAGTTTGTAAAATTCTCGAGTGAAATTAAACTTTGTGTAAATTAAACTTTGGCTCATTCTGGGATAGAGTTTGCTTTGTTTACTGCGGTCCAGTGCAGTCCCAGTCGCTTCTTTTTGGATAAGGGTTGCGGTCGTCTAAGCTGCAATGCTTAAAATAAAAGTCCCAACCTCCGTTGGCTCTGGGCTCAGGGGAACGCCAGTCCATCATGAAACCTTCCGCGGCGTAGGCGGCTCCCTTGGGTTTGGCGGAAGCTCGGCGCTCTTCAATTCTTTCCCGCCCAGTGGGGGCGGCGCAGCTGGCAATAAGCAGAATTCCCAAGCCGTGGGTCAGTGTCGCTCTGAGTAGAATTTCAATCCCGCTCCAGGACATTGGACTCCCTAGCTGATTCTTGATACCAATCTTCTATATATGCATCGGATAGAACGGCTTGCAAATTTAGAAGTTCATGTGACTCGTGGTCAGACGGTTGAAAGTCGCCATCTTGTTGATGCTGTGGTTGTGGATTCGAAGGGCCAGGTCGTCACTGTTTACGGTAATGAGCAGGCTTTAGTCTTTCCGCGAAGTAGTATCAAAATGCTGCAGGCCGTGAGTCTAGTTGAAAGTGGCGCCATCGAAAAATTTTCTTTAAGCCAAGCGCACCTTGCGATCGCCAGCAGCTCGCATTGGGGCGACGAAAAACACACGAGTCTGGTCGGAGCCTGGCTGAATCAGCTTAGTTTAGAAATTGAGGATCTGGTCTGTCACCCGCATGAGCCCTATGACGAAAAAACCCGTCGGCAATTGATTCGCAGTGGACAGCCAAGCAATCGCTTGCACAATAACTGCTCGGGAAAGCACACTGGCCTGCTTTGTACTTGTTTAATGCTGAAGGAGAATTTTAAGTTTTACGAAAAGTGGGATCACTTTATTCAAATCCGCCTGCGAAAAGTTCTTTCGGAGTTGGCCGGAATCGACATGGAAAAAGCTCCTTGGGGGGTTGACGGGTGCGGAATTCCGACCTACGCAGTTCCTTTGGATTCTCTGGCCACCGCTTTTTCTGCCCTGCTGCTGGATCGAGCTTGGAGCCCCGATCGCCTAGCTGCGCTGAAAGCGATTCAAGCTGCCGTCATTACCGAGCCGCATTTGATCGCCGGCGAAAGTGCTTTTTGCACAGACATGATTCGGGGCTCTCGGGGAAAGGTCGTCGTTAAGACCGGTGCTGAGGGGGTGTATTGTGGTGCGTGCCTAAATACGGGCTTTGCTTTTGCGTTGAAAGTGAAGGATGGGGCCACCAGGGCCTCGGAGCTAGCGGCAGCGATTTTATTGCAGCGTCTGGGGGGCCTCAGCCCTGAGGATGTCGTCAGTTTGGCCCGCCATACCCGGCCGGTTATTCACAATTGGGAAGGCAAAATCGTCGGAAAAAGATTTGTTCCTGAGCAGGAACTGGCTTAATATTGCCAATACATGTTTCTACAAAAAACTATTCGCAGTCGTGTAAAAGTTCAAGGGGTCGGGCTTCATTCTGGTCATGCCTGCTCTTTGACTTTTGTCCCCGCTCCGGCCAATTCCGGTGTTCACTTTGTGCGCGCCGATCTTCCGGAAAAGCCTTACTTAAGGGTTCACGCCAGCAATGTTTCTGCCACCGGCTATGCGACGACCTTAGGTGGTTCGGTTTTTTCAGTTTCGACAATTGAACATTGTCTATCGGCTTTATCGGCCTTGCGAATCGACAATTTGCGGATTGAACTGGATGGGCCAGAGATTCCAATTATTGATGGAAGTTCCAAACCATTTCTTGAGGCCATTCAGAATGTGGGTTTAATTGAGCAGGATCAGCCAAGAAAATACTGCTGTGTCACCGAGCCCATCGCCTACGTTGATGGCGATAAAGAGGCTCGAGTATTGCCTTACCATGGATTGAGATTGACCGTCACAATCGATTTTCAGCACCCTTCCATTGGCAAACAGACTTTGGATTTGGATATCAATGAGCATAGTTTTTCCCGGGATATCGCCGCGGCAAGAACCTTTGGTTTTTTGCGCGATGTTGAAGATCTTCATCGCCGCGGTTTAGCTTTGGGCGGTAGTCTTGAAAACGCCATTGTTCTGGATGACGAAAAAGTAATTAATCCGGAAGGTCTTCGTTATCCTGATGAGTTTGTCCGCCACAAAACCTTAGATGCATTGGGTGATTTAGTGACTTTAGGGATGCCCCTTATGGGACATGTTATTTTGTACAAGGCAGGGCACGACGTCATGAATAGGTTGGTTCGGCAGATTATTGATTCCCCACAAAGCTATCGTCATATCGAGCTTGGTGCGGAACTGAACGAACAGGCCCGCTGGTTTTCGTCGACGTGGTCAAGGTGATGTCGATCAGGTCAAGGTGATCTGCGTCAGCTCTGCATTCGCTGGTTGCCTATTGTCTGAAGATTGTCTGAAGATTGTCTGAAATAGGATATTTTTCTAAAAGATTTAACAAAGAGGTCCTTGTATGATTATCGGAGTTCCAAAGGAAATTAAGATTAGCGAAAACCGTGTCGGCCTGACAGAGGCCGGAGTTCGACAACTGGTCAAAGAAGGTCACTCGTTGCTTGTCGAAAAGGATGCCGGATTCGGCAGCGGAATCAGCAACCAAACTTTTGAAAAAGCGGGTGCGAGAATTATTGACACAAAGGCCGAGGTCTACGCCAAAGCCGACATGATTATTAAAGTAAAAGAGCCTTTACCGGACGAATATGAACTTTTGAAAGAAAACTTAATTCTTTATACCTATCTTCATTTGGCCGCTGAACCGAAATTGACGCGCGTTCTTTGCGAACGTAAAGTCAAAGCCATAGCCTATGAAACAATTCAGCTTCCTGATGGCAGTCTTCCCTTGTTAACACCAATGAGCGAGGTCGCAGGTCGCATGGCCACTCAGATTGGCGCCTTTTACCTACAAAAGGATCACGGCGGCAAAGGAGTTTTGCTGGGCGGAGTAACTGGTGTGAAGCCTTCTAAAGTTACGATTATTGGCGGCGGAGTGGTGGGAACAAATGCAGCAAAGATGGCCGTGGGCTTGGGCGCTGATGTGACCATTCTGGATGTCAGTCTTTCTCGTTTGGAATACCTTGACGATATTTTTGCAGGTCGTGTGACGACTTTGTATTCAAATACTTCCAATATTGAACAATGTGTTAGTGAAAGCGATTTATTGATTGGTGGAGTTCTTGTTACCGGTCATAAAGCACCGACTTTGGTATCTAAGGCCATGGTTGCAAGTATGAGTAAAGGCAGCGTGGTTGTGGACGTGGCGGTTGATCAAGGTGGCTGTATTGAAACTTGCCGGCCAACCTCGCACCAAAATCCGACGTATGAAGTGGATGGAGTCATTCACTACTGTGTTCCAAATATGCCAGGTGTGGTTGCGCGGACTTCAACTTATGCCTTAACCAATACGACGATGAAGTATGCCTCAATGTTGGCAGCTATGGGTGTTGAAGAGGCCGTTGCGAAAGATAAGTCCCTTTTTAAGGGCCTTAATGTCTATGCCGGATCTGTTTGTTATGAGCCTGTAGCTCGGGATTTAGGACTAGAATTCAAAGCCTACAAAATATAGTAATTCTTAGCGGGATCTGGTGCGGGATCTGGTGCGGGATCTGGCCGGTCTCGCTCTAAAAAAACAGGTCTCGCTCTAAAAAATAAAATGAAGATCGCCCCAGTCCTCTGTTTTAAGCAGAGGTATACGTTTTTTGCGCAGCAGCGCTACGACCTTCCCGTGGGGATGTCCATACCTTTTAAAGCGACTGCTTGCGACCACCCACTGGACACTTTTGAAATGATTTAAACTTTGCTCTGAGGTCGATGTTTTGCTTCCGTGGTGACCGAGCACCCATCCAAGTAAAGCCTGATTGCTGACGAACCGAACCCATTTTTTCTCGTCTGGGATTGTTGAGTCGCCCGGAATTAAAATCCGCGGAGCTTGGATTAGAAAAACTTGGCTATTTGGATTTTTTTCGATTTTTTTACTCGGGGTTCCCGAATAAATAAGGGCAAGATTTGCATCTAAAGTGCTGCAATTCGGTAAAAGAGACAGCGTCTTCTTTAGAATGGGTGGTGGGGTCCCGTAGGTCGGTGGGTAGAGGCACGCCTTGCGGGTCATGCGCGTAAATGCGGGAAGAAAGCTCCAGTGGTCTCTATCCCAGTGTGAAATATAGATCCTGTTTTCTAGCTTCTGGCAGCGTTGCAGGACCTTATTCGAGGCATTGAACTCTCCTCCGATATCAAAATGATGGCAGGTCGGGCTATCAATCCAAGTTGTCCATTGCCCTTGCCCGATATTCCAGACGACGAATTCTTTGGGCAGGTAAAGATCTACAATTTGCTGAGGCCAAATAAAAGCAAAGACTAAAAAGAAGAAGTAACGCATTTCTGCCTTCCTCGGTAGATGGCAATCAGCCGCAGCAAGCCGCAAAAACAAGCCAAAGAAATCCAAGGACCAATTCCCATTCGCGGAATAGCTAAAAAGCTAAAGCCAAAGTCACTCAAATTTTCAAGGGCTCTTAGCAGCGCAAAAAACAGATCTGTTGCAAAATCGAAAATTGGCGTAAACGGCGGAAATACAATGGCCAGAAGTGCAGCAGGAAAGAGAATAAAGCCGAGGGTCGGTGCAAGCAGCCAATTGGCGAGAACTCCGACTCCGCTTAAAATTCCTAATGCGAACCCTGTACAAAGCTGAACGATTGCAACTTTTGAAATCGCCGCAGCCTTTTTACCCAATATTAAACTGGCTAGGCAAAGGCTAAAGCCAGCCCACCAAGATAGGAATAACGAGTAAGACCGAATCCATTGTGGAAATAAGAGCAAGCAAAATAGGCCCGACTGAAGCTGAACGAGTTCGGGGCGCGCGTTTAGTTTAAAAAGGCTGTAAAATTGAAAAACAGATAGAACAAAAAGACTGCGCAAAACAGGCGGTTGAAGTCCGGAAAAAGTTGAAAAAATTAGCAGAATAGCGACGACAAAAATACGTCCGCCAGAGCTTCGCGCGACAAAAACCTCAAGTAGCAATAATAAAATTTGCAGATGACCACCAGAAACAACTGCCAAATGATAAAGCTGCGTTGAGAGCAAATCATGCAATTGTTCGGGGTTGTGCAAGTCGGTTCCGCAAACAAGTGATGCCATCAAGCTATTATGCCTAGATTGCGGGACGCTTTGTGCGCAGATTTCTTGTGCTCTTAGGGAAAGTTCAGCCCAGCTTTTCGGCACATTAGCAATTCTAAGAACGTGACCAGTAACTAGGACAATTAAAATAAAAATCATAAATTCATATAGTTAGCAATTCAGGTGCTACTATCTTTTGCTGTTAGTTTCTGAAGCGAATGTTAGTTTGTCTGAATTTCGGATTTTAAGATCTGTCATGAGCAGTATAAAGAGCGTCACTTTTTTGATAAAAATGTAGTCAAAACAATAGTTTATGAATTATCTAATTTAGAAGCAAAGCGCTCAAGCCCTTATTTAGCCAATAGTCTAAGGTCTAGGAGCTATTTATTTCCCCAAAAAATGTGGATAAGTAGTGAAAAGTCTTACTTGTGTGTCTTTTTAGATGCGTGTCATACTTATAATTATGAAAATATCTGTTTTACTTTTTTTATTTATTTTCGTCGGCTGTGCCCAAGCTCCGACAAACAAGAGCGGTAAAAGCAAGGCAAAATCTATTGCTAGGGATAAGCTCTTCGTGAACCAGCTAGAGCGGCGGCAGGAAGAAAAAGATCAAGAGCTGCTGCTTGGGAAAAAGTATCAAATAGATGGCCGATCGAATCGTTTTCATGTGGTTCCCCAGCACAAGAAGTTGGACCTGCAAGTGGCAAGCGAACTTGATATTTATGACCATGGCTTAAGAATGCTAGTTGATCGAAATTATGGCGAAGCTCTTTTGTATTTCAATCGTGTGATTCAGAAAAGTCCGGGTTCGTTCTCGGCCAGATCGGCGATGTTTCAAAAAGCGGTTCTTTTTAAAAAAATGAATTTGCCCGAGGAAAGTCGAAAAGCCCTTATTTCTTTAAAGTTAAAGTTCCCAGGAAGTTTAGAGGCCAAGCGGGCTGATATTGTCCTGAAAACAGCGAATTAGAAGTTTTTCTAGATCTATTTGGCTTGCAACAAGGATGTTGGCGCAATGGTAATTGTTAAATGTTTTCTTACCCTCTGCTTAATCGGCTTGATGGCCAGTTCGATTGTTGGCTCAATTGCCAGGGCTGAAATCCAAAACCCCACGGATGAGGCCGATTCAGATAAAGAAATTCAATTGCACAAAATTTATAAATCCTACAGCGAAAACCCAACGTCAGATGGCAACTGGCAGGCCGCTTTAGGCAAAGCAAAAAGTGAATCCTACGAAATTCAGAAAAACGATACTCTGTGGAATCTGAGCGAAACCTTATTTGGCGATCCAAGCTTTTGGCCGAAGTTGTGGTCGCTCAACTCTTCCGGAATTGGCAATCCCCATGAAGTGAGCCCGCACCAGATTGTTAAGTTTGCTCCGGGCACAATGGCCGAGCCCCCAAGTTTAACTGTCGGCGAAAAAATGCCTGGCGGTCCCAATAGCGCTGGCAACGAAGGTATTCCGGCGGGCACCGATGAAATGACTGAGCTTCTTGCGCTGACTCAAATCCCTGAACCGACAAAAATACCAAGGGCGCGGAACCGAATTCCAGCAAGCCTTCCCAACTGGTCACTAAGGTCGTTTGAAGAAGCTCCGGCAAAGCAGCCTGACGGGCTAACTTCCGAAGTGGGGATGAATCTGCGTCCAGAGGTTTATTTAACTCACTATGCCGCTGACGACCGCCAAGAAGAAGTTGCCAAAGTTGTTGAGACCGAAGTTGGCGGCCTAACTGCTGGTGACGAACAAAATGTAATTTTAAAATTTGATTTTGCCCCGGAGGGGAAAGATTTTTTAGCAATTCTCGAAACCGACCACTCGAAGGCGAAAGGTACCCGGCGCTCGCGCGTAACTATGGTTCAGGTTCTTGGTGAGCTTGTTTTGAAGGACGTTGTTAACTCTGATAAAAGACTTTATCGAGCGGTTGTTCGGCGAACAGTTCAGCCCGTTTCTGTCGGCGCCAAGGTGGTTAAGGGTCAGATTCAAATGGTGAGCATAGCCCGTGGTCCAAGAGCTTCGCAGTTGCAGGCCAGGGTCATTGGCGGAAGTTATGATAAAAATCAACTCTTGTACGGTCTTTTTGATGTGGTTTTCTTTGATACTGGGTCCAATCAAAACGTCGTTGCCGGACAAGTTGTGCCAATCTATCGAAATACCAAAATGCGAAAAGCAAAAACGGGGCAAGTTCAGAATAATGAGTTGATCGGTGAAGCCAAAGTCGTGAAAGTTTCAGGCTCGTTTACAACAGGTATCATGATTAACGTGATGGACGAGATTCGAACCGGAGATGTTACCGACCCAAATATGTAGCCAGTCGTCACGGTCGCGCGGATTGCAAAGATCTGTCCGCATGAACAAATATATTTTGGCAGCTTTAATGCAAAAGCGACAAGCAATTACCTTTCCTGAATTTGTGCACCTCTTGGAATGGATGGCTGCGTTTGAATTAAATTCGACGTCCAACGAGTTTCGCCAGAAGTTTCCTTTTTTGGATAACTGGCAAAAATCGTTTTCTGCCATTGAAATCAAAGCGGAACAGATTAATTTTGAGAAAGATCAGCAGCAGGGAGTCGAGTGGGTGACGCCAGTCGATCAGGCTTATCCTGCTTCTTTTCTGAATTTGAGTGATCCTCCATTTTGTTTAAGAATAAAGGGATCGCCAATTTGGTGTCAGCAACTTGGGCTGGCGGTGGTTGGCAGTCGCGAGCCCTCAGAGGCCTCATTGGCCTGGCTTGAGCAGAATTTACCGCCAGTCATTGAGACCTTCGGACTTTATACAGTCAGTGGAGGGGCCAGAGGGATCGATCAAAGGGTCCATTCGGCAAGCTTGCGTCTGAATCGTCCGACCATCGTGTTGTTGCCATCAGGAATCCGCAGTATTTACCCTTCAAGTCTTAGTTTTTGGGAAGAGATGATTATTTCCCGGGGTGGTGTTTTGATCAGCGAATACTCCAGCGAAACAGTGATGCAAAAAAGTTTCTTTCCGCAGCGAAATCGACTGATTCCAGCTCTTGGGGTTGCGACCTTGATAGTCGAAGCTCGGCGGCGCAGTGGAACTTTAATTACCGCCAAGCAAAGTGCAGAGCAGGGACGTCCCTTGTTCGTAATTCCGTCACATCCCTTTGATGCTGGAGCACAAGGTGGTTTGGATTTAATATGTGACGGAGCAACACCGGTCCGCGATGCTCAAGATCTTATCCTTCTTTTGCGTTCAGAGATTTCTATGTGCCCTACGGCTAGTGGTTGCTCTTTAGATTTCGGAC
>CALQIT020000087.1 GCA_943330705.2 Streptomyces griseus | reverse complement strand
GATTTTTTCGTGGCTTCGATCTTTTTTCGGCATGGTGTTGTTTGTGTCGCTGACAGCACTTTTTAGCGTTTTGGCTATTCTCGAGGCCTTTACCACGAATTCGCGCAAGATCCAGGATTGGATTGCTAAGAGTTGGGGGCTTTGGACTTGCCATTTTTTTGGTGTCAAATTGCGTGCGCACGGACTAGGAAATATTCCCAATGAAGGTTGTATTTTCTTGTTCAATCACACTAGCTTTTTCGACATCTTCACCGTTCAGGGTTTGGTCCCGCACTTGCGATTCGGTGCTAAAATTGAATTATTTAAGATTCCCATATTTGCAATTGCAATGAAGCGCTTAGGGGCATTGCCCATAGCACGGGACCGGCGGCAAGAGGTTTTTAAAATCTATGAAGAAGCTAAAATTCGGTTTGCAAAGGGTGACCAGTTTGCACTTGCGCCAGAGGGTACGCGCAATGATATTGAAAAACTGAAGAATTTTAAGTCGGGACCATTTGTATTTGCAATCAATGGGCAAGTTCCTGTTGTGCCGGTAATAATAAAAGGTGCTCATGCCGTGATGCCAAAGGGCCGTATTTTGCCGAATTTCGACCGCTGGCAACGAGAAATCCACGTTACTTTTTTGCCGGCCATTGCGACCGCAGGGCTAACGATTGAAAACAAAACGGATCTTCAGCAGCGGGTGTATCAAGAAATGCAAAGTTTTTTTAGATAAGGCCTTAGACTCCGGCTTAGTAAAACCTAGTAAAGTTCCCATTTTTTAATTGAATCCTCTTGGGTATTCCCAGCAAGACTAATCTTGCGGGTTCCTGTATCAATGATAACTCGCATCAGGTTGCTTGAAATGCTTTCTAGTGCTGTTACCTTTAAAATCCGAGGTTCTGATTTTTGGTGATCTGAAATCAGCGCGGCTATTTGTTCCCATTTAAAGTAGGGGGTAAAGGTTTTTCCTTTATCGGTGGATCGTTGGTCGCCGACATAGATAGTACCTTTGCCACTGAGTAGGACGGGTAAATTTTGATCCTGAAATTGTGCTAGTTTTTGCCAGTGAAGCCCGTCTCTGGTCATATAAATTCCATGGGCTGAAACAATTCCGTATTGGCTGCTATTGGGATGAAATGAGACAGAAAATATTTCTTTCTTCAATAGGTCTTCGATAAGGATTCCTTCATTATTAGGGTCACTGGCTTTAGCTTCGGAAGAGCTTTTTTTCCAAAAGATTTCACCGTGACCTTTGACTTTGCTAACGGCCCAAGTGTCAGCGGCCCATTTTTTAATCGTGAAGCTTTGCCTTAATAGAAGACTTGGTTGATCTTGGATCACAGTTGAGATTGCTAAGTCGGGCTTGGTCATGATGGCCTTGATTTTTTTCAAGGAGATTGTTCCGCCGCGGGCGGTGACCATTTCAGACCCTTGGCGATATTGGACAGGTATCCATTTTTTTGAGGCCGTCATAACAAAACTTGCAAAATCATGTTTTAGCAAAATATTGTCGGTTTCTGTAAAGCCCCAGACGCTTGGATTTTTTGGATCCTGAAGCAGCACCCATCCATCTTGGTATTCCAGAATTTGCCAAAGGCTGCGGGCCTGGGGTCGAAACTTAGTCGCTGATTTGGAATTGGGCTCGGTTTTCAGCGGGATTGGGATTAGGGTCATCGCCATGCCAAGATCGTCTTGCGATGGAATTAAATCTTGGATGGGGTGCCAGATCATTCCCCCGTCGCTGACTCTTTCGCCAAGGACCCAGGACTCTTTGGCTTCGATCACTTTATATTTTTCTTCGTCCTTAAGGGAAACCACCACCGCGGAAAGGGAAAGATCACGGGCCAAAAGATCGGCTGGTGCCCAGAATCTTTTATTTTGCCGCTCAACCAGCAATGAGTACTCAAAGAACTCGCGAGTTTTATTTTTATCCAATTCATTGCGATTGGCTTCACCTGAGGCAAAAAGGCTTTTTGGGCTACGGTAAAACTTAATGGAAAATTCTGACGGCAAAGCCGCAAAAGCCGGCAACCCAGTCAAGCAGGCAAGGCAGAATAAGGAACCAGCAAGACTCGACTTCATGCCATCAAAGAATCATCCATTTGGCGAGTTTCGACAAGGCCAGAAACTCGCGCATTGGCGGCATGGGGGTTTGTCGATAAGCTTGAGGTGACTGATGCAAATGCTGCAATGGATTTTTTTAATCATGGCTATTCTTCCAAGTTGGGCATTCGCTGACGGCGAGTCCCTTGGGCATTTTAGTTTTCACGAGTTTTCCGTGTCCCCTCGAATGAGAGTCGAAGAGCCCAAGCGCGGTGGCTTCGAATTAAAAGAAACTTGGATTGGCTTTGAGTGGCGTCGAGACGAAAGTCTGAGTGCTCTTTTCGGTCTTGGGTCCAGTGATCTTGTGCTTCCGGCTGTTTGGTATACGCCAAAACCGCAGCAATTGGAGTTCGTCGCGGCCAGTGTAAATGCAGAGACCCCCTATGTTAACTTTCACGCGGGTCTTCTGGCGGTTCCTTTTACTTACGAAGGGGAAAAGCCGGAATGGGAGTGGGCGTTACCGGCAACCCGAGTGCGTCGGCAGTCCTGGTTTACAAAACGCGATTTCGGAATTGAATTTGAATTTCATTCCGGAAGCTATTTAACAAAAGTATTTATTCACAACGGCGAAGGGGCAACGAATGCTGACAACAGACTGTGGTATACCGGGCTGTGGCAATACAAGGATACCGAGGGTTACGCAGCACTTCTTTCCGCAAGCACTGGAGGCACGGGTCCAGAGTCCACTCTTGGATCAGTTGCGCCTGGTCCTGCTTTAGGTTTCGTTTTTGATCCCACCCAAGATGCTAAAATTCGCTTGGGAAGCCTGGCTATTTTTCGGCGTTGGCTGCGGCACCTGGTGCTGGTTGAAGTTGGCCGTGGTGAAACTATCCAGCTTGATACGAAACATCCATTTGCTTGGGGACACCTTGATCTGGCCTGGAATTTGGGTGGTGATTTAAGTTTTCTCTTTCGCTATGAGCAAACCCAGAATGATTTGCAGACGACGGAAACAATCGTCAAGTCATCGGCTTTGGGACTACAGATTTCGTCCGAAGACCGCCTGAGTAGTATCAGCCTAATGGCAGTTAAAAATCAAGAGAGCCCAGAGAAACAAAACGACGAATTCCTGCTGCAATTTCGACTGAACTCTAACTTTTTGCCCTAAGGGTCTGTAGTTTGGAGTCCATAGTTTGGAGTCCAAATTTTGGTTCGTCAGTTACCGACCAAGCAACCAGCCCAGCGCTTTGCATTAAAGAAAGACTCTGCCCTAGAATTATGACACTTCTAATGTATTAATTTTACTCGAATTTTAATCGAAAGTTGCTCGAAAGTTGCTCGAAAGTTGCTCGAAAGTCAGGAGACTTATGAAAATTCAGGATGTGAAACTAGTCGGTGTCGTCGGCGCAGGACAAATGGGAAACGGTATTACCCAGGTCCTGGCACAGTTTGGCTATTCGGTGCGAATGATGGATGTCTCGTCATCCGCCATCGAAAAGGGAATCGCTACGATTTCCGGATCTTGCGATCGCTTGGTTAAAAAATCACTCATGTCTGCTGAGCAGAAAATGGAACTACTTTCACGCATCGAGGGTGTCGATAGCTTAGCGGCATTGAAGGACTGCGATGTCGTGGTCGAAGCTGCCACGGAAAATATCGATCTAAAACTAAAAATTTTTCAGCAACTGGATGCAGCGGTTAAGCCAGGCGCCTTACTTCTTTCGAATACCTCGTCGATTTCAATAACAAAAATCGCAGCGGTGACTAAACGGCCCGAAAATGTGGCCGGCTTGCATTTTATGAACCCCGTGCCACTGATGAAACTTGTCGAGGGCATTCGCGGCCTACAAACCAGCGATGAGACCTTTGCCACCAGCAAAGCACTTGCGGAAAAGTTGGATAAAGTTTTTGTCGAGTCAACAAAGGATATGCCTGGGTTTATCGTCAACCGCATACTGATGCCGATGATCAATGAAGCCGTTTACACTTTGCATGAGGGGATTGCTTCCATCGAGTCCATCGACAATGCAATGAAGCTTGGAACCAATCAACCCATGGGGCCCTTAACCCTGGCCGATTTTATTGGTTTGGATACCTGCCTTGCGATTATGAACGTCCTTTGGCAAGGACTTGGCGATTCGAAGTATCGCCCTTGTCCACTGTTAGTTAAGTATGTCGAAGCCGGTTGGCTGGGTCGCAAGTCGGGCCGCGGATTTTACCGCTACTAAGAAGGGACTTTATATGGCTTACAAGTTTTTAGATTTGCACGAGGAAAATAAAGTTTGGCTGGTAACGCTTCAGCGGCCCGAGGCCTTAAATGCGTTAAATGCCGGGCTTCTCTCTGAGCTGGATTCCGTATTGACGGAAATGCATGCAAAGCCTTTTTCTCAGGCTCGGGCTTTGATTTTGACCGGGGCCGGAGAGAAATCATTTGTTGCTGGCGGCGACATCAAGGAAATGAGCACTTTAAAGCCTGACGGCGCTTTGCGATTTGCACAAATGGGACAGCTGATTTTTCAAAAGTTTGAAAAATTAAAAATTCCAACCCTGGCTGCGGTAAACGGTTTTGCGCTGGGCGGGGGCTTGGAGTTAGCACTCAGTTGCGATTTTATTTTTGCCGCTGAGAACGCAAAGCTAGGCCTACCGGAAGTGACATTAGGACTGCTTCCTGGCTTTGGCGGCACGGTTCGTTTAGCGCGGGTCGTTGGTATGGCTCGAGCGAAAGAAATGATTTTCACTGGCGAACTTCTGACGGCAAGTCAGGCCTGTGAAGTGGGACTGGTTAATCGGGTTGTGCCACTAGTTGACTTAATGAGTAGCGCAAGAAAAACGGCAGAAACAATGGCCTCGCGAGGCCCATTGGCCATCGCTGCCGCCAAGCGTTCTGTTCAGGGTGCTTGGGATTTAGATATTGATGCGGCAATGAAATGGGAAGCTGAGAATTTTTCTCAACTTTTTGCAAGTTTGGATATGATCGAAGGAACTTCGGCCTTCGTTGAAAAGCGTAAAGCAAATTTTAAAGGGGAGTAGCTTATGCTTAAAAATCCCGTCCGCATTGTCACTGCAGCCAGCTTGTTTGATGGCCACGATGCCAGTATCAATATTATTCGACGACTGTTGCAAGAATTCGGTGCTGAGGTCATTCACTTAGGCCACAATAGGTCGGTCGCCGATGTCGTAAAAACAGCTCTGCAAGAAGGGGCGCAAGGAATTTGCATCAGCTCCTATCAGGGCGGACACATGGAATATTTTAAGTACATGCGTGATCTGCTGAATCAGGCCGGCGCTGGTTACGTGCAGATTTTTGGTGGCGGTGGTGGGGTCATTGTCTTTGAGGAAAAGCGCGAACTAGAGGCTTATGGGATTGCTCAGATATTTCATCCCGAGGACGGACGTCGCTTAGGCCTTGAGGGCATGATTAAAATGATCGTCCAAGGCTGTGACTTTGATATTTTAGATAAAGCAAAATCATTTAAAGTTAGCGCCAATATTGATCCGGGAAATCCAATTCCCTCTGCTGCATTGGGCTTGGCGCTGACGGCAGTTGAAAACGCGACAAAGGCTTCACTCAATGTCATGGACTACGGCCTTGATGGTTTTATGCGCAAAAACGGAACGGCTGTAGTTTTGGGAATTACAGGAACCGGCGGGGCGGGAAAGTCTTCGTTGATTGACGAGTTGGCCCAGCGCTATTTGAATGCTTATCCCGACAAAACAATTGGTATTGTCTGTGTTGATCCATCGAAACGAAAAACCGGCGGATCTTTGTTGGGTGACCGAATTCGCATGAACTCGCTATCTCGGTCGCGGGTCTATATGCGCTCGGTGGCTTCCAGAGGCTCGGGTAAAGAGATCGCTGATTCATTGCCGCGCATATTGGATTTTTGTCGCCAGTTGAATTTTGATCTAGTGATTGCTGAGACCTCAGGCATTGGCCAAGGGAACATGGCGATCACTGAAGTCAGTGATTTGTCTTTGTATGTGATGACCTCTGACTTTGGGGCGCAATCACAATTAGAAAAAATAGATATGATCGATTTTGCCAGCATGATCGCGGTCAATAAAGCGGATCGCCGAGGTGCTCAAGATGCTCTTCGTGATGTTTCAAAACAGTTTCGCCGGTCCAGGCATATCTTTGATAATGCAGTCCCTGTCCCGGTGTTTTTAACTCAAGCAGCGCAGTTTAATGATGGTGGGGTTAACCAGCTGTTCTTTTCATTGAGTGAAATGTTGGAACTTAAGCAGCCCGGCCAGTGGAAACTTAGTGATGAGCACCGCCAGGCAATGCTTGCCGCAGAAGAGCACATCATCATTCCGCCAGAGCGACAAAGTTATTTGGCCGAAATCGTTTCTAGCGTGCGAAAATATAAATCGCGAACTGAAGAGTTAGCTAAAAAGGCTTCGCAGGTAGGGGCGGTTCGTAGTTTGCTGGCCGTTCAGGTTTTAACCCCAGAGCAAGGCGCAAAGGCAGAAAAATCATTTCTTGAGGGCTTCACCACTGAAGAGTGGCAGGGGCTTGAGAATTTCGAAGAATTCTACAAGAGCTACCAGCAAAAAGAATTGGTTTTTAAAATTCGCGGTAAAGAAATTCGCCAGTCATTGCTAACTCAATCACTCAGCGGGACCCCTATTCGGCGGGTGTCGGTGCCCAAGTTAAGCGATTGGGGTGACCGATTTCGCTATTTAAAGCTTGAAAATGTTCCTGGGGAATTCCCCTTCACGGCAGGAGTTTTTCCGCTAAAAAGAGCAGACGAGGATCCCAAGCGAATGTTCGCTGGAGAAGGTCCCCCAGAGCGAACTAATAAAAGATTTCACTACCTGTGCGAGGGAGAAAAGGCACATCGCCTTTCTACCGCTTTTGATAGTGTCACCCTTTATGGACAAGATCCTGATTTGCGTCCCGACATTTTTGGCAAAGTTGGCGAAAGTGGCGTCAGTATTTGTACCCTGAACGACATGAAAAAACTGTACGCAGGATTTGATCTCTGTGATCCCAATACCTCAGTCAGTATGACGATCAATGGGCCGGCGCCGATGATTTTAGCATTTTTCTTTAACACTGCGATCGACCAACAGGTCGATAAAAAGGAAGCTGAACTTCAACGGCAGTTGAGCAAAGCTGAATATGCAGAAGTCAGTGGCTGGACGTTGCAACAACTGCGCGGCACCGTTCAGGCAGATATTCTGAAAGAAGATCAGGGACAAAATACCTGCATTTTTTCGATTAATTTTGCCTTGAAAATGATGGGTGATATTCAGGACTACTTTATCGAAAACGGCGTGCGCAATTTTTACTCGGTGAGTATTTCAGGCTATCATATTGCGGAAGCAGGAGCCAATCCGATCAGTCAATTGGCATTTACTTTATCCAATGGCTTTACTTTTGTTGAATACTATCTTTCCCGCGGCATGAAGATTGATGATTTTGCGCCAAATTTATCCTTCTTTTTTAGCAATGGTTTAGATCCAGAATACGCCGTATTAGGGCGGGTCGCCCGGCGGATTTGGGCTATCGCCATGCGCGATTTATACAAAGGGAATGATCGCTCGCAAAAATTAAAATACCATATTCAGACCAGCGGAAGATCACTGCACGCCCAAGAAATTGACTTCAACGACATTCGTACAACTTTGCAGGCCTTGCTGGCGCTGAATGACAACTGCAACAGTTTGCATACAAACGCCTATGATGAGGCCATCACCACACCGACCCGCGAAAGTGTTCGTCGGGCCATGGCTATTCAAATGATTATCAATCGTGAGTTCGGAGTTTCGAAAAATGAAAATTCGAATCAGGGCAGCTACTTTTTTGACGAACTGACTGAGATTGTTGAAGAGGCCGTTTTAGAAGAGTTTATGAAGATCAATCAACGCGGTGGTGTTTTAGGTGCCATGGAAACTCAGTACCAGCGCTCGCGAATTCAAGAAGAATCAATGCACTACGAGCATCTTAAGCATTCTGGCGAGTTGCCAATTATTGGGGTCAATACCTTTATTGATCCGAAAACCATGGCGGCTGGCTACCAGCCACCAAAAATCGAAATGGCGCGGGCTTCGTATGAGGAAAAAAATTATCAGCTTGAAAATTGTCAAAAATTTCAGACACAAAATAAAGTACAAGCCCTTGCAGAAATTAAAAATCTGCAAAAAGTCGCTTTGGCTGGACAAAATATTTTTGCGGCATTGATGAGTGCCTCTAGGCATTGTTCCTTGTATCAAATGAGCCAGGCCCTTTACGAAGTCGGCGGCCAGTACCGAAGAAATCTTTGATTTTTTAACCGTAGTCTTTTTATTTGATGGCGTCCAGGCCTGGCCGGCTCACTTGTGAGTCGGCCCTGCGCTCAGCGTGACTTCCACATCCGGGTAAGAGCCAAGCCGCAATACAAAGCAAGAAATCAGAGCAATGGTTAGCTCCCAGGTTGAAAAGCCACGGACTCCTTTGTCAACGCCCCCATTTTTTAAGCAATGCTTCAAATTTTTTTCTGCCAATAAGCTTAAAAAGCGACGCGCCCTTGTCGGATTTATTCATATTTTTGCCCCTCCGTAAGATTGCAATATATAAATTGCAATCTTACGGAGCGCGCTGCAAAAGAAATTATGAAGAAATTAACCGACGAAGAAGTACGCAAGTCATTCAAAATCCATCACCTTAGCGACACTTGCAAACGCCGCCGAAGCCATGAAGTGCGAGTTGGTCTAGGCGATCAGGCTGAGGGGCTGGTCGCAGCGCGCGAACAGCTAGGATCTTACTAATGTGCTGAAACAACTGAAAAATATGCCGGTCAGGCCTGGAGGATGGCGTCGGCTTGGCTTGCCAGTTGCTGAGCAACGCTTTCGGCGATGCGGATTCCGTCGCAGGCGGCAGAGGTAATGCCACCGGCGTAGCCGGCCCCTTCGCCGCAGGGATAAAGGCCCCGGTGCGACGTGCTTTGCAAAGTGATGTCGTCACGTACAACGCGGATTGGGCATGATGTTCGGGATTCAACTCCGTAGAGTTGTGCTTGTTCCGTGATAAAGCCACTCATTGAATCGTTAAACGCGGCAAGGCCTTCACGAATACGTTTTGTGATAAACTCGGGCAGCAGTTGGTCCAAACGAACGGGGACAGCGCCAGACGGTGACGAACCAGCTAAGGATTTCGGGCTTGTGCGGCCAACGATAAAATCACTGACACTTTGGCTGGGTAGGGCTTTTCCGCCATTTGCACTTTGCACGCTATTAAAGGCCGAGGTTTCCAATTGACGGCGCATATTCAGGCCACCGAACAGATCTGATCCAAACTGTTTTTGGTGATCGATACTGACCACAATCGCCGCATTGGCATAGGGCGAGTTGCGATTGAAATTACTCATGCCATTGCAAACAATCTGTTTGGCATCGGTAGCACTTGAAAGCACATATCCGCCTGGACACATGCAAAAGCTGTAGACCCCGATATCCGTGCTGACATCATGATGAGCCAAACGATAGTTTGCTGCCCCCAGTTTAGGGTGATCGGCAAATTCGCGAAATTGAATTTGGTTGATCAATTTTTGTGGGTGCTCGATGCGCAAACCCATGGCAAAGGATTTGCCTTCCATGTCCACGTTTAAATCGTTCTTTAGGTGCAGTAGGATGTCTTCAGCTGAATGGCCGGTGGCAAGGATGACATGGTGACTTGAAAACTTCTTTCCATATTCAGTTTCAACGCCCACCGTCTGCTGATTTTCAGTCAGAATTTTTGTGACTTGGGTGTTGTAATGCATTTCACAGCCATTTTGTGTCAAATAGTCGCGGATTTTAGGAATCACTCGGCGGATTTTGTCACTGCCGACATGTGGATTTGCCAGAAACATAATTTCTTCAGGGGCACCAAATTGCACAAGTCGGTGCAAAACGTAGGGAATAAACGGACTCTTGATTCGGGTGATCAGCTTGCCGTCGGAATAGAGCCCGGCCCCGCCTTCGCCGTAACAAACGTTGTTTCTGGTATCGATCTCGCCATAACGCCAAAAACGATTGATACCCTTGATGCGCTCTTCGGCGCGGCTTCCGCGCTCAAAAAGACGGCAGGGGATGCCGCGTTCAATGAGGCGAAGGGCCGCAAACAGTCCACCTGGACCCGAGCCAATGACAATCGGCAGCTCTTTTCCATCATGGGCGATTTTTTCCACCGGGTGCTGAGGGCGCGGTAGGGTTTTTCCGCTGGTGGATATTTCAATAGTATAGACAAAGTGCGGGCTATGGCGGCGACGGGCATCCACGCTTTTACGCAGAATACGATAGTCGCCGAAGTTTGGGACTAGCTGACTCAGTTTTTCCTCGAGATCCTGGTCAATTGGGATCTCCAGATTTTGAATGATGCGGGACATGGCGGCGTTTATAGCATAAGCTGCCGACAGTTGCTAAGATTTAGCTATTGCAAACGGAGATACTATGCTGGGTTGGCTATTAAAAATTTTACCACGTAATCATCTAAGCTACTTTGTCGGAAAGCTTGTGCACATACCTCTGCCAAAGCCGCTTTCAAGCTGGAGTATCTACCTGTTTGGAAATTTTTATAAGATTAACTTCAGTGAAGCCGAAAGGCCTTATCAAGAATATGCATCTATTGGTGCTTTTTTTACCCGCCGATTGCGAGCAGGGGTTCGTCCGATTTCCATGGCCCGGGTCACACATCCCGCAGACAGTCGGATTTCACAGCTGGGCTCGATCCAAGAGGGCAGTCTGATTCAAGCGAAAGGAAAGACCTATCGGGTATCTGATCTGACCAAATCTTTAGAGGCCGAAAAGTACTATTTTAATGGTTTTTTTACGACCTACTATTTATGCCCCATGGACTATCATCGAGTGCACTCCCCCGTTGAAGGAAAAATTCTTTCAGCGACTTATATACCTGGGACTTTGTGGCCCGTAAATGAGTGGAGCGTAAACACCATTGCCAACTTATTTTCTGTCAACGAGAGGGTCATCGTTGAAATCGAATGTCCACAAGGGGTTGTCTCTGTGATCTTTGTTGGCGCCACGAATGTTGGCAAAATCACCATGAGTTTTGAGCCAAACCTGGTAACCAATAACTTGCAAAATCGCGAGATAAGAAAAATAAAATATGCTCAACCCCTGCCGATCACCCATGGCGAAGAACTTGGAATATTCCATATGGGGAGTACCATTGTGATGCTCTATCCCCAGGCCATGACTCCTTTGGCTGAGGACTGGCATGCCTGGCTTGGTCAGGCTGTCAAAATGGGGGAAGCTTTTTCAAAGCCATAGGGCCCAGGAAAATTTTGTCAAAAATATTCAACCGGAAACAAACACTCTGTATCGGGAGTTTCCGCGATTCCCACTTGAACCAGCATGGGAATGACCATTTTCGCATTGTTAAATACCCAAACGGCCAAATTTTCAGATGTTGGATTGCTAAGGCCTGCAACTTCGTTAAGAACGCGGTGGTCAAGTTGGGCAAGAATCGGGGCAAGTCGTCGGCTGACCTCGCCATAATCAATGACCCATCCAATTTTGGCATCTTGCTCGCCGATCATTTTTAAAGAAATGCGAAAGCTATGGCCGTGCATTCTCGAGCACGGGTGGGATTCAGGCAAGCCTGGCAGGAAACGTGCGGACTCTATGCGAAAATGCTGTTTAAGTTCAAATTTCATTGTCATACTAGCCCCATGAAAAGCAGTTCTTCCAATACGACATTGCACCTTCATAAGCAAAACTTTAAGTTTTCGTCCGCACATTTTTTGATTTTTGATCAGAAAACAGCCGAAAAACTACATGGGCATAACTACCAGGTCAAAGTCGACATTGGGGTTCCGCCAAAAGCACTGCTTGCAGAAAAGGGCTTCTTCGTTGATTTCAATGTTTTTAAAGAAATTATTCGTCGGCACTTGCAGAGTTGGGACGAAAAGGTGTTGCTTCCGGCAAAGCAAAAGGACATGAAATTTAAAAAAAATGGTCCCTCTTTAGAGGTAACTTTTCGCGATCGGTTTTACGTATTTCCGCAAAATGAAGTGGAACTTTTAGCTGTGACCAATACCAGTGTTGAGCAACTTTCCGGGCTTTTGGCCGAAGCCTTTTTTGCCGAGTTTCAAAATTTTGGTGTGCAAAAGATCCGAGTCGTAGTTGAAGAGACCCGCGGTCAGGCTGCCAGTACAACGATTCAGGGCCACTCTTGAGTTTGTCAGAGAATAGCG
>CALQIT020000086.1 GCA_943330705.2 Streptomyces griseus | reverse complement strand
TGGGTTACCGATTCGTCCTCAAATTCAATGTGCTGCAGTTGGTGCGGCAAGGGCGGGGCCTCGCGCTTTTCAATGCGCAACTCAAGTAGAACTCGGCAATCGGGATGTTTGAGATCAGCCCAAGCCGGCCAACCCTTCTTCCATACCCTGACATCGGATTTAAATTTATCAGGTACCGTTGCAAGAATAGCTTTGACTTCATTTTGACTTAAAGAATGTAGCGTCCAGCCTTCGACAGCATGATTGAGCGCCCATTCCTGTTGCTTAAAAAACTTATTTAATGCCATCAAAAATTCAATCTACTTCTTCCGGTTCGTCTTTTTTGGTTTAGTCGCTTTAGATTCATTAGCCTCATTGAGCATTGAATCTGTTTCAGCTTTAATTTTGTCAGCTTCAATTCTCATTTTCTCAGCCTCAACCTCTGCCTTCAAAGTGTCAACTTGAAGCTCATTGTTTTCGGATTGACGCTTTTTAGTATCTGTCTGTTCGACCAGTCGAGACCTTTCGGCTTTGGTTTTTTCAAGTTCAGATTTCAATTTCGCCAAATCAGAATCCGAACGGGCAAGGTCAGCTTCGTGCTCGGCAACGGCCTTTCGCTGTTTCAAAAGTTCTTGATTGATTTGCGCAAGCTCTTTGAGGCCCTCAGCCTTCGTTCGCTCATGCTCGGCCTTGGTCTTGTCGGCGACTTGCTTCGCTCGCTCGCCGTCTCGTTTTGCTTTTTCAAGACTTTTGCGCTCATCTTCTAACTTTGCTTGTGATTGCTTCAGGCTATCTAAGGACTTCTTCAATTCAAGATCCAAGACCTTCATCTCTTCATCAGACTTTTTCTGTTGTGCAAGTAACTTTTGGCCCTCTTGATCATTTCTAAGTTTTTCAGCCTCAGAGCGCCCAGCTTCAGCTTTCGCTTTTTCTGCCTGGGCCCTAGCCAAAGTCATATTCCGTTGCGTAGTTAATTTTACTTTATCCAGACTCTGTGACGAATCTTTTTCCCGGTTCTTGGCCTCGGCAGAAGCTTTCAATGCGGCTTCGGCCTCGGTCTGTGCGATCTTTGCCTTTTCTTCAAGGTCTTTGGATTCTTTAGCAATTTTTTCGACACTTTGCTCAGCCATTTTCTGCCGAGCAACACTCTCTTCTTTTAATTTCCGTGCGGTCTCAGTTTTTTCACGATTGGCTTGAATCTGTCGCGCCGTCATTGCCTGTTTTTCTTCAAACAGTTTTGTTTGTTTGGTGGACTCATCGGTTTCCGCCTTCATGCGTCCTACTTCTTTTTCAGCATCCTTTTGTTCGACCTTGGCCTGCTCCTCTGTTTGCCGAGCCTTCTTCAAAGCCTCTTGAGCCTGCTCACGAGCTTTATCCCGGCGCCTGCGCTCCTCATCGGAACGGCGTTTTGCTTCTTTAGAATCTGCCGAAGCAGCATCTGCATCTGCCTGAGCCTCTTCAGCATCGATCGCGGTATCTGAAAGCCCAAGAGCCGGCCTAACATTTAGAATACCTAACGCAAAAAATATTCCCAAAATGAGACGTCCCCGCATAACCACCCCTTATTGTAGCAACTTAAAGGTAACCGATTTAGTATATCCAGATTTGCAAACAATCCCAACTCTAACGAAAATAGTGTTCGCTAATCAGACGCTATCAATTTTATCGACAGCAAAACCGCGCAAAACTGCAAATCTTTTCGACAAGAATTTCCCTCAATTTATCTCTTGTCCTAATTTATCTTTCGGCCCAACCCATAAGGCAGCCTAATTTGCTTTTTTTGCTTTGCTTTTGCCATGGCGAAAAGCAAAAAGAATTTCAGGTAGCAAGCGAACTAAATCAGAAGCCATCAGTCCTAGGACATCAAGCTTTTCGCCAACCCAGCGGTCCGCAATGAGCCCGTGAATATAGGCGCCAAGACAAGCCGCCCTCTGGGGCACTACCCCCTGAGCAAGGAATGCTAAAATAATTCCTGTCAGCACATCGCCAGTTCCGGCTTTCGCCAAGGCCGGATTCCCGGACTGAATCTCGGTGACAGAGTCGTTGTCTGCAACAAGGGTTCGGTTCCCTTTCAGCAAAACAATGCATCCCAAGCTTTCTTGGGCTAGCTCGACATATTTTATTCGATTCTGTCGAACTTGCTGACTGGTTATATTCAACAATTTTGCAAGCTCGCCTTCATGTGGGGTCACTATCCAAGTCGGAGGTAATTTATTTTTTAGCTTCATTTTGCCAATCACGTGGATAGCTTGAGCGTCCAAGACAACAAAATTTTGTTGCTCGCGAATCAGCTTTCGAATCCAAACTTCAATTTTTTTGTTATCTTTCAGTCCAGGGCCGATGGCAACACTATCAAAACCAATTTTATCAAATTGTTCAGGCCGGAGAAGTGACAAAAAATCAGGATGGCGATTAACTGGAAATTTATTTCCCAACGAATTCAAGTAAACATACCCTGCACCACTGCGGGCCGCCGCGGTGGCCGCTAAAACAGCCGAGCCCCACATTCCTGCAGAGCCCGCAATGACAAGGCATTTTCCACCATTGGATTTATTGTCCTGCCTTGCCCGGGTTGGCAAATATTTTTTCCCGCTAGATTTATTGAACTTAAAAAACTTTCGCAAGTTAGATACCTCAATCGTTTCCATCTTTCCCAAACTCTTTACTGGATTGAAAGCCATTTTGAAAATCGGATTCGTATATCAATTTACCATTCATATCCCATTCTTTGTAGGCCCCGTGCAGACGGCCTTCTTGATAACTGGACTCTGTGGCCAGTTTGCCAGATTCAAAGTATTCTTTGGTAACGCCGTCAAGCTGACCATTGTTAAAGTTGGACTCCAACTGCACATTTCCATTTTTAAAGTAATGCGTTGTTAAGCCTTGGAATTGTCCGTCCCGCCAATGAGCTTCAAAATCCAATATACCGTCTTCGCGCCAGTGCCTTGATAGACCATTTTTTTTCCCATGCACAAAAAAAAGTTCAGCGCTTTTTACAGAGTTCGAAAAATAACAGGTCCAGGGCCCTTCCTTGGTGTCCCCCACCATCTCGCCAAGGCACAGTGGTTTAATCAGTGGTTTAATCAGTGGCTTTAACATTTGCGTTGCATTGGATTCGCCCGTCGCCGGCTCCGCCAAAGTCAGCACGCCGCTATTTCGCGATACCTTGGAAGAGGAACAACCCGTGAAAATAAAAATAAGCGCAAGTAATGGACGAAAAACTAGGCAGGCTTTAGTGCTCGAGTACGCTGGTTTCACTTTGCAATTCTGGCGCTGCTGGGTCCCTGTGTCTACATATTCGACAGACCGCTGTAAACCTGCTGGCTCTCTAACTTTGAATTGATGTGCCGTCGATACGGCACGTCTACTTGCGTAAAGGCAATAGGACCCGAATGACCCCAATGAGGACTCACAAAAACAGTAGATTTTTTACCTTCGATTGAGGACACGCCCTAATAATAAAGATTGAACATCGCAAATGCGGCCGTCATTTGGTATGAATCAGAAGCCGAAGTCACGCTGATGGGTTGGTACTCACAAACGATCTCGGCATGTGTCATAGGATAAAATCTAAATCCGATTGGTGTAGCCATAGAAACGCTGTCGCCGGACAGTACATGGGTGCGCTGAATTCCAACATAGGGAATAAATCCATGTTTTATTTCCCATCCACTTTCGATAAACATTATATTCTTCTGACCGTCGCTACCATTGACGCGACTATCAAATTTGAGTGCATACTCTGCCAACGTATATCCATTTTCCTTATACCCGATTTGAGTAAAAAGACTACGTGAATAAGTCCGACCTGAAGCATTTGACATATCCAAGAACGATAGCCCCGACCGGGTATTCGAGGTCTTAGCTACCAGAGAACCCGAAAAACCAAACTTGCCAGTAAGTTGGGTTTCTGGGGCGCCCGTTAAATAGGCTATATTATAATCTAATACAGTTGTATAATAGCTGGCCTGTGCCACAAAAGGTTCGTCGCCCTGATTCCAATACAAACCTTTCCTTGTAGGGATATTGTGATTTGGAAAACGCAATCCGTACTCTGGATAAAAACGACCCAAACGAATTGCATGGTTGACCGATCCATGATACAGGTAAAAACTCCTCAATTTTAAATCAGATTCCTTCTGTCCTTCGGTGATATTGCTTCCCCTGGCACCAACAGTTGCAAATCCAGCGAAACGCCCCCTTATAAAACCGGCCTCAAGGTCGAACTGCATGTTTTTAAACGATGTTTTTCTGAGCTCGGGCGTATCAACATATGTTTGAGCTCCTCTCATAAGGATTCCCGCTGAGTACTTTGGATCTTCGATAGGTTTTACGAGCCAAGGCTTGGCGTCATCAGAAGTATTCCAAGCCCCAAACAGTTCGCCTGCAATGAACTTTCCGTAAGAAGTTAGTAAACCCCCACCCGACGGCGAAAAGTGGCAGGTCACGCAAGTTGTATAACCATGCCTAACCATGTCTGGAAAAGCAAAAAGCTTAAATGGAAAAGACAAAATCAGGGCGCTAATTAGAAATTTCATTAAATTTTTTCTCCAGCCTAAATGTCAAATTTAATTGTAAGATGAACTTTATCGACAATGTGTACGCCCATAAAGGAGGGACGATCGACCTTCCATGTCGGCAAATCAATGTCGAACGTTACCGTCACTCTATTTCCTTTAAACTGGTAAGCTCCGTTCGAAACGGCAGCCTTTTCCCCATGCAACACTAATTCACCCTCAACTGGGCTGGGGTCTTTTTTTGTTCCAGCCCTTTGCTTGTCCAAATCATCGATCTTTGTAATTCGAAAGGTTGCTGATGGAAACTTATCCACATGTAAATAGTTTTGACGTAAATGTTTATTTCGCAGCTGAATACCAGTATCTATTTTCGACAGATCAAGCTTGAAAGATGAGTCGGAAATCTTAGATCCGTCTATAGTTACCTTACCCTCGCAGATAGCGTCTGACTTGCCAAGAATTCTGATAAGCACAGGTTCTCCGGATGTTTCAAAAGAAACCTTGCAGTCTTTAATTACAACAGTTTCTGCCAAGGCAGAAACTGTTGGTAATATTAGTGCAAATAAAACTATAACAATTGAGCGGAAAAAAATCTGAAAAAATTTTTGAATACCCATTACCTATTCCCCACTTACGTTAGCGCTTATTAAATTAGATTCTGATATAAATCGTCAATGTTTATTTTGGATAAAACATATTTTTTTCGATTTGGCATCCTCAGCAGTTCCGTACGAAAAGCATGGCCACTCTAGGCGCGGCTCAGCCGGCTGCGGGAAAATATATTGACGCAACCTAGCTGTGCGTAAGGCCGTTGGTCTGGAGCGAGTTAAGCCGTGCTCATAAATGAGACCTGAAGATCAAAATCAACAACCGCAGGAGCTGATTTTTCACTGATTTTTCACTGATTTTTCGCTAAGCGTTGCGCCAGATCGATCGGCCTGGACTTGCTGTTTGAAGCAAACGACGATTTTTTGAATGGCTTGCGGTACTTGTCACCGCGACATTTCTTGAAGACAACGGCCCGCCGGTTTTGTATTTGAAATTCGCGTTCAACTCCTCCTGAGCTCAAGAACCCCAATTTGTTCCCGAATTGAAACACTTAGCCCGGACACTTACGGAATCGCTGCTGCGACATCCTTGGAAATTGAAGTGTCCGCTTTTTTAACTGGAAAAACAGCCCCAACTTCTTCCCCAAGAAAAATTCTGAATTCAGTGCCGATCCCGGCTTTAGTGGAAACAGAAACCTGCCCGCCCAAAGACTCAACAGTTTTTTTAACTGCATCCATGCCAACTCCGCGACCCGACAAGTCGGTCACTTCTTCTTTTGTCGATAGATTCGGCGTAAAAATAAACTGAAGGCGCGCTTCCTCGCTAAGCAGAGTGGCCTCTGCTTTTGTTAGAAGACCTAAGGAAATCGCTTTTTCGGTCAATCTATCAACATTGATCCCCCGACCATCATCCATAATACAAAGTTCCATTCCATTGTTATGTTTCTTGCAGTTTATTTCAATAACTGCTTTTTCCGATTTACCTAACTGCTGTCTCTCAGTACGCGGCTCAATACCATGATCCAAAGAATTTCGAATCACATGAACTAAGGCATCCCTCAATTGATATGATTGCTCTTTTTCTACATAAATATCATCACCTGTAACTTTAAATTGTATCTCTTTATCAAGCCGATGGGCCAACTCTTTAATCATAGGAGCAATCTTCTTACAAACAGACTTCACCGGGAAATCCAGCGCCTGCTTCAAGGCCCCTTGCAAAGCCTTAACTTGCTCGACCAAAGTTGATGCCGTTGAAGTGGACAGTCCCTGCTGCAAAGCCCCAACTTTAGAACTAATTTCACTAAATAACCGCACTGACATTTCTACAGCCGGCTCTTCATTTGCCTCGTCGGAAACGGAACCAAATTGACCAGCTAAAATTCGCACGCAATCAAAACGAAGTGATCCGTAAAAACCACTATCACTCATCAATCCACGCAAAGCCCAAAGATTTGTCCCATCGAGCATCTTATCAAGAGGCCGTTTCTCATTGGAAACCGCTTTAGTGGCCGTAAAAAAAGCCTCTAGTGCCCCTCGATCTTTTACAGATCCAACAAAATACTCAACGATATTTTCAGCGCTTGTCAAATCAAGAAACTTCTCGCTCGTGGCAAAAAACTGCGATGGCAAATACTGTTTTCGGGCCAAAGATCTTAAAAAGGACACAAACAATAAGTTGTTAGGTGGTGCATTATCCAAAATAGTGCTGATTGAATCCTTTGCCGACAACAACTGAAAAAAGATATCTGAAAGCTGTTGCGCCTGCTTCTGATCAAGATTGCAAGTGGCATCAATGGCAAAAACACTTACCATGTGTCTCCATAATGATACCAAAATAGGCCGCAACGACCGGATATGCTCTGCGCTATTTAGCAATGAGGCATGCGAAATTATTTTGCCATATTGAAGTCTTGGAAACAGAAAGCCTTCGGCCTCCGCCAAATTAAATACCCATGCCAAATCTTGGCTAATATTCGAAAAAAATGTCACGTCGGGGCGGCCCTGGCATGCTTTATCGTAAGATTCGCTCACTTCTACAAGTTTTTGAAACATCGAAATCCACTTAGCATGATCTTTCGGATATTCTATCCCGTATCCCGACTTCATGGCTGTTATGCAATAGTTTTCCCCTACTTTAAAAAGCGAAGTTCGCAAGTCGACAATTGAACCTTTCAGTTTAGTGCGAAAATCATTAAGACTGGTGGCTAGTTCTTGACTATTAAAATAATCAGCACAGTCAAGTGCCTGACTAATTGATTTTTCAAGCTGCTTTTGGGAATTATCCAAACCGTCTCCTGGCGGGTCCTGTATCGGATCAATGCCGATTTCGAGCGCTGAAATACTTTTATGAAAAAGTTCTTCTTTTTTGCTTCCAAACCGGTCAGTAATGCCAAACAGTTTCTTAGCGACTCGGCTGTGGTTGGCGTAGACTCCCTCAATTTTAGTCAAACCATCCTCTAGTGAACTCAACATCCCGTCCCTCAAAGGCTCCTTGTCCGCAAAGCTTTGATTGATTTCCACCACTGTATTTTCAACGTGATGGACGACCTCAGAAATAACATTCAGTCCGTACATTCGCGAATTACCCTTCAAGGTATGTAGAATTCTAAATAGTAACTGCCGAGACTCTGCTTGCTGTGATAAATAGGGGAGCTGCGATTTAGCTTCATTCAGCTTATTCTGTGAATCTTCCAAAAATCCGTTAAGATCAGCTTTATCAAGATCTATCATACCCTGAATAACGGCGATCTCGCCCTGCTTTTTGATGGCCTCCTGGCGCAGCATTTCAATCTCAGTTACGTCCTCTGCGACGATCATTATATTTTGCAATTTTTCTTCTTTGTTCCAAAGAGGCGTATATGTCAATTTCAGAATTCGATCCTCGAGGACCCTTGTTGCAGGATTCTTTAGCTTCCGATTGACCTGACTAGGCAGACAATCGGCCGTCATCATCCACTGTAATTCATCTTCACCGAAAGTCGAAACTAGTCCCATTTTGGCTTGGGCCATTAATTGACTTCCAGGCTCAATCTCTTGATACAATATTTGGTATATACTTTTTCCAACAATATCGTCGTCGAAAACCGTGTTCGAATAGCGAGAAACAGGTGATACGACTTCGGTTTTAGAATCAATCGAGAAAACAGCCTGCCGCATATTGTGCATTAAGTTTGAAATTGGCAGTAATGAAATGCTTAAAAACCTCATAAGCGCGTATATTAATCCCAAAGAAACAAAAACAGCTAAAATCGTAATGCCAACTCCTATCCAGGTAGAGTTCTGAAGCAGCCCTTGGGCAGCATCAGCTTCATTTTCAAGCTTTTCACTAACAATGGATTCAATTTGATCCATTTGGTCTTTAAAATTCTTGATGTCTTTGCTAACTAAATTAAAAAACTTCTTTCCTTCGTCCTTCTTGTTTTCCATAAGAGAGAAAGTCATACGACGACAATTGTTGTTCATCTCTGCGAAAAGCTGCTTATTAGCGTCCATAATCTCAACAACCTTTTTTGTGTCCGCGGTCGCTGTGCCAATGGCTAAAGTCTCTCGCAATTTGCCACTCGCTTTGTTGAACTCCTCTATCAAGCCATCATAGCGTTTTAACTGGTCCATCAAGATGTCCAGATCTTGATCACTTCCCAACAAATAGTATATTCCAATAATATCCAAAGCTTGTTGCTTCATAACTTCTGCAGCTTTAAACTGTTTTAAATGTGTCTGCCGTATCGATTTGAAGGTGGCGACTCCTCTCATCGACGAATAAACTGTAAAAAATCCGACCGTAGCAAGAATCGCGAAGATCAGCAAAAATGCCTTTGTTGTTTCGCCACGTATAGTTTTTTCTTTTTTCTTTTTAACTACGTTCGTCATAATTCCAATTCCTCAATTCGAGTTAAAAAATCTAATTATTTTTTGCGCCCTCAGATACCCAATCACAAATTTTCTGAATATCTGTATCACTCAAATATGCGGGACCATTGTGGGGCATTCTGACTCCCTTAGCGGTTTCGGGAAGGACAGCTCTCAATTTTGTGCAGAAAAGAGACTCCTGTGCCTTTCCCTTTACAATTATTTCTTTGCCGCCTTTCTTAAAAAGGCTTTCATAGTCTACGGTTTGCGGATCGCCCAAAGTTATTTGATATGAACTTGGCCCCTTCGGTTTGTGGCAACCGGCGCAGCTTCGAATATTGCCTGGAATCGGATTTACCAAAAGCGGAATAATATCCTTCGCAAAAGAAACCTCAGCTGCATCGGCCGCAGCGAGGCACAGCAGAAGGCTGCATACGCATAATATGAATATTCGCAATACGTCCACCGTTGTCCCCCGTAAATATTTAGCCATCAACAATCATCAAGCTTTTTTCATTGAAAGAATCTTCTCCACACCAGCTACGATTTTTTCGGGTACGAAAGGTTTACTAATCCATGCATTGACTCCAACCGCCTTGCCTGCTGCTTTCAATTGTTCGCCAGTCTCAGTTGTCAACATGAAGATAGGAAACTTCCCAGAGCCCAACGCCTCTTTGACTTTGGTCAACATCGCAACGCCATCTAGACCGGGCATATTATAATCAGAAATAACTAGATCAGGGGTCTTAAGCTCCAGAATTTTAGCCAAACCTTGGGTGCCGTCTTCCGCTTCAATAACTTTGTGTCCTGCGGCTTCCAAGACCTGTCGAAGGTGGGTGCGGATAGCTTCAGAGTCGTCAACGATGATAATAGTAGCCATACAGTACCTTCCATTCTAAATAAACTCAACATCCCCGTCGTCGGGTTCTGTCTTCGATCTAAACACTTCTATTTCAGTTTTAATAATTGGGTTCAATATAGCGATAGTCTCGACCTCTAGAAATAAAACTTCAGCAGTACAATTGAGATCACCCAGTGGACTTTTCAAGATCCACCGATTAAAGTGTGCTCTTGGATCTCGAATTTTACGAAAAATCGATTCATCTTCACCCTTTGCCAAAAAAGGCAAACTCATCCCCAGGACGACCTTATTCTTTCCAAAAAAACCACGCAAATACCCTGCAATTAGATTTCCCATTTCGCGAACAAACTCTCGGGCGGTTTTTTCTGTCACTTGATCGACAGCATGCCCCAGACTTTGGGCTGTGTATCTTATTGCCACGTCGATATCAAAATGCACCTTAAGGGTAACTGCACCCAAGCTACCCCAAATCATTATCATTCCAATTTCAGAGGCATATTTGGCGTCCGTTAATTCAGGACAGTCATCCTTAACTTGGAAATCAATTTTACAGTATTTCCCAAACCGACTTGCCGACGCTTGGGCAATTAAGGCCATCAATAATTTTACGTCTTTCTCATCTACTGCCATCGGGCCCCCGACTTTTTCAAATATAATTCTACACAAATTGACTATTCTAAGTTTCGGAAAAAAAAAGAATTAACTTAAGAACTTTTTTAAGACCTGTAGAATCAAACAGACTTACATCTTGATCTGAAGCAAGTGATTAGCGTCGAATTTTTCAATATGCAGATTCTTAAATTTACCTTACCTATCGCTTGTGGCCAAACTGGATCAGATCAATTAGCAATCGAGCTTCCAGCCCAAGGATTAAAGTAGATGTTCATACTGCATGGAACAGGTGGTGTTCTGCGGTTTAATGATGCTTGTTCTCCGCTGGGCCCAGGCATAATTGCACCCGCGTCACAGAAGGCCCACCTTGAAATATTTCAACCCCGTCCCCAGATCTATTTTACGAACCCATAGCCAATTTTTGATCCAGAGCTTTTTCTACAGAACTTAGACTTTGCACTTGAGTGGTGGAAAGCTCCTGCAATCTCATCATAAGAAAAGTAAATTGATTCAGTTCATTGGCGGTTTTGCCCGAAAGGTCGGCCACCAAAATACAATGAGTTTCATTTTTTATAACCGCCTGGGTGAGGTAACCGAGGCGCGCCTCTATGTCAGTGGTTAAAGCTTTCACTCGACTCGAAAGGTCACTAATCTCCGCAGCTACAACAGCGAAGACCCTACCATTTTCGCCTGCCCTTCCGGCTTCGAGAGTAGCATTGAAGGCAACAATTTTTGCCTGAAGCGAGATCTCTTTGATGACATCTGATATCTGGCGGAGGTTTCCTATGTCAATCCGCATTTGACCGGCCGATTTTATCATTTCATCCACTTTGCCATCCGAGACTTTTATCAGAGTGGATGTTTTTTCCAATACTTTCGACGCTAACACAGAGTTCGCGCCTCCGTCCCTGGCGTTTCGTATCAAAGAATTCCACTCCAATTGTGAAATCATTGGCGCTGGCGGCTGAGCCTTAAGTTCATTTGAACTCGCACCTGGTTCTGTGACCAACGATAGCACTGTGGATTTCGCCTTCTCTGATTCGCTGGGCATTTCCGGTTGAACGAAATCTGTAAGATCGGCACTTGCCTGGGTTCTTTCCCCAGCCGATTCGAGCCCCCCATCACTATTGAGAACATTCTGTCGGTTATCGGCTAGTGTCGTAAGCTTATTCATTCGTTGATTTGAAAAACAAAATGTTTTTTTAAATATGCCCAAGAATGACGAAAAATTGCGATCGAACAATTTTTTTAAAAATGAAAATTTAGTCATAATCATAATAAAGTTATTCCGATCGTAAAAATCATTTGCTACCTAGGTACTATCGGCAAAGTTTAAAAAAATTTTAGTTTTTTTTAAAAAATTCCGAATAGCTTTTTGAATGGCTGAAAAAAAGCTAAAAATGCTAAGTTCGAGAACAAGTAAAATTCTTTTGGAGAAGATGCAGGCCTATATCCAAAAGGCTAGTTTGGATCGAATGCAAAAATACTTTCCTAAATTGACGGTCTCCATGGTTCCGACCTTGGTCGATCCAGAAAAAATATTAGCTGAAAAAATGAGCTTAATTTTGATCTGGGGACCCACTGGAAGTATCTTGCTGAAAACCTACTTTCAAATTGAGGATGCAAAATTTTTAGCTAGCGGTAATCTTGGTATAGCGATCGAAACAGTTGAAGTCGGTTTAGCAACCTCGACCATGCGGGAATTTAGCAACCTTCAGGGAGGTTTTTTTCGAGGAGCCATGGAAGGATTCAATGTCTTGCTAGGGATGAGCCTTCCGTTTTTGTTGGACGCCGCGGATGAAACTGTATTCTGCGGCATAAGGAAAGCTCAGGTGTACACTTTTTATTGGAGCCTAAATGTTGGTGAAAAAACTATACCGATGTCAGTCGACCTAGAAATTTCTGAACCAACAATTTTCGAAGAGATTATTGATGGTTTGGATAAAAATTTAGAAATTGAAATGATTAAGAAAGCCGAGGACAACGGCGATATTGAGTTTCTCTAAAGCGATATTAGAATCAAGCCACCGCAAATCTCCGGAAGTTATTGACGGCACCTTATAAAATCATTCCAGAAACAGGCCTGACCGGCATATTTTTTAGTTGTTTCAGCACATTAGTAAGATCCTATCTGTTCGCGCGCTGCGACCAGCCCCTCAGCCTGATCGCATAGACCAACTCGCACTCCATGGCTGCGGCGGCGTTTGCAAGTGTCGCTAATGTGATGGTAGAAATGGACCCAGAGCTGTCTCATCTTCCTTTCCACCATAGTTCTTTAACCAAATTTTGAATGACTTGCGTACTTCTTCGTCGGTTAATTTCTTCATAATTCCTTTTGCAGCTCGCTCCGTAAGATTGCAACGTATATATTGCAATCTTACGGAGGAGGAAAAATATGAATAAATCCGACAAGGGCGCGTCACTTTTTAGGCCTATTGGCAGAAAAAAAATTTGAAGCATTGGTTAAAAAATGGGGCACAAGGCTTCAACAAAGCTCCAAGTCGTCTGGAATGTCGACGGAGAGTGGGAAGTGAAAACGAAGTTCTGTACGATGGTCCATGCTGGCCGCCGCAGTTTTATTTCAACTTTTACTGCAGCTCAAAAAAATCACAGACAAATTCTCGGGGACGCTTTGG
>CALQIT020000085.1 GCA_943330705.2 Streptomyces griseus | reverse complement strand
TCCAAAAATCGAAGATACTCATTCATTTTCGCCAGTCCAGTTTGGATCAACGAGGATTGCCCATAGATCCCCATATAGCGCGCAAAATCCCCTTCCGAATAAGGCGAAGTTCTTTCCCCATGGGAAAATCGCTGCGGATAGCCTGGAACGTATTCCTGGGTTACTTTTCCCTTTTTAACTAATCCCGACCCTGAGGTGATGTTCAAAGAGGGGGATTTCACCTGAGATGGCACATTGAAAATTTCAAGCAAATTATTTACCCGGTACAGAAGTTTAGCCAAAACGAGGGTAGAAATCTCGGCCGGATAGTTGCCTTCATCAACAATCTGTTGGAAGTCCTCTAACGTCAATCGCGCCAGGCGCTTCAAAATCCACTGAACGTCTTGATAGGTGCATGACCCAAAACTATCTGCCATAAAATAGGGAATCAAAGCAAAGCCCGCGCTGACTGCCGCCAATCGAATAGAGTAGCGATTCACACTTTCTGGAACATCAACCAAAGAATAAGGAAGAATCAGGGCCCGATAGGCACGGTTCTTCGAAAATCTTTCCACCAAAGAACCCTGGCGCGCCGGATTTGGTGCCAAACCCCAATTCAAATCAAAGTAGTCCGCAGAGACCACTTGCAAAGTACTCGAGGCAAAAACCACAGTGGTCATTGTTTCGCTGACAATCCATTTTCGATCAGCAAACGAACCCACAGTCATTTGTGCTTGCTCAAGAAAGTCTTTCTTTTTTGCTTCATCAGAAAAAGTTACTTTCAGATTTTTATAATATTTTGGCGAAGGTACAAAATATCCAAGTCGACGTAAAAGTGCTGCGCGCATCATCATCGGTTGCGAAAACCGCGACAATCCCAATTGAAAATACAAGCCTGGATTCTCTTGGCTTTGCACTCGATTTAAAATGGTATTGGTTTGCACGCTATCGCTTTCAATATCTAGAAATCTAACTCCGATTTCCGCCGCCGGATAATTTCGACCGGCCGAATCGCTCAAAGAGTGCGTCATGTTTTGCCACATTTTATTAGCGGTCGGATTTAGCTCGCTCAAATCAAATCCCGATTCAGCCAGCTCTGCGGCCTCGGCTGGATCCAAAATAGTACCGTCCTTCACCAAGTCCATTGCAGGTTTTTTAATGCTGACTTTTGCCGAAGGCAGCGCAATTGAAAGAACCTTCCCACCCGCCTGGGTTTGTGCCCAAGAAATGGACCAGCCTAAAAGTATTACAAAAAATGCGGGGCCATAATGCATTGGAGCCACTCCGTCGATTACCCCCGGAGATAGCAAGTCTTAAGCCACTGGTTTTTGGTGGCAATAAGCCACTGGTTTTTGGTGGCAATAGGCCACTGGTTTTTGGTGGCAATAGGCCGCCACAGGGTGGTGACGCTGGCGGCTCACACTAAAGAATGAGCAACGGTAAGCAATCGGTAGCTTCAATCGAAGGTCCATTCGGAAAAGCCCTTGGTTAAGGCCTCTTGAAGATCCTTACGGTCGATTTCGTAGACATTTGCTTTGCCAGTATTTGAGCCGCAAACTGCAATATGCATAAGTCCATCAGCTTTATTTTGCGCTGAATAGACTTTAATGGTGACCAAGCCTTTTTGCATCTCTTCTAGGGAAAGCGCTTTACCCATGGCGCATTGAAGGGATCCATCATACTTAAAAACACGAACACGATTGGCAATTGAATCTGACTTCACCATTTCAGTCCCCGCACTTAAGCGTGATTTGTCGTCGCCCCCGACCCCAACAAGCTTGCTGGAGCGGCAGTTTCCAGAAGAACAGCCTATGACAAAAGAAATACCTAAAAAGAATGCGGACATACACCAAGAACGAACCATTATAAACCTCATTGGTGAAAAAACTATTGAATTCCCCAGCCAGCTTCTAAGTGATACAAATTCGATTCTCCAGAAATAAAAAAGATCGACTGATTTTTTTCATCAACTGTGGGTGCTGCTAAAATACCGCGACCTGGATCAAATGAAGAAATAATTTTCCCGGTCCTAGCGTCCGCAAAGCGCAAACTCCCTTGCGACTCACCAAATACGACAAGCCCTTTGTAAAGGGCCGCTGCTGTCGCCACGCCCTCTTTGAATTCATGGGACCAAACTCTTTGGCCGGTTTCTTTATTTAAAGCAACAAACTCATTATTTGTCGTCGCAAAATAAAGTCGATCCTTCACAGACAGAAATGAACCATAACCACCCTTTTCGGCCTTCCAGACAATTTCTCCGGTGGCAGACCGTAAACAATAACTGGCATCATCATAACCAAGTAAATAAAGAAATTCATTCTCAACCAAGGGGTCAGAATCTAAATCGCGAAAGCGTTTGTTGCGATTCAATTGTTTTTCCCACTTTACCGCACCATTCTTTACAAAAAGGGCAACCACTGCCCCGTCGCTAAACCCGGCAAAAAGAGTATCACCTCGAATTGCTGGGCGGCTGCCCCCGCGGATGGACAATGAATTGGGATCTTGTCGACTATATAGCCACAGCTGTTTACCGCTGGCCGCATCTAGCGCGTAGAGGGTATTTGCCCCGTTTAAAAAGTAAACAACCCCTTCATGTAAAAGGGGCTCGGATAAGTTTTCAATACGGGTTGGGAAAGTCCAAAGTACCTGGCCATTTTTTGCATCCACCGAGTAGAAAAAGCCATCATTGCCACCAAAGAAAATTCGATCTTTAACGATGGCAATTGAAGACTCAACTCCATTAAGAACTGCACGCCGCCAGATTTCGCGACCTGACTTGCGATCATAGGCTGTGACCCCGTCGCTCGAATTCGCCTGAATTACAAAATCGCGCTGCCCTTCGCTAAAAAGAATAGGTCGCATGCGATTGATTTTACGAAAGCCAACGATATCTTTGGCTGGGGTTGGACGGATCCATACTCTTTTAGTGGAAAAAGTGCGGCGTTCAGAGCCTGAATTTTGCAGACCAGACAAGAGACTGCAACCTGTCCCCAATACAAAAAATCCAAGAAGCGCGAATTGTCTAGGCACATGAAGGTTCAACATTAGTTGGTTTTGCTCTTCAGCAAGCGCAAATACTTCTCGGCGGACTTACCAAGTGCGGAGTCTTTGCCCTCGCCTTTGCTTTCTTCTTTAACCTGTGCGTAAAGCTCGCCGGCCAATTTTGTATCATTGAGGACTTCGTAACAAAGACCTTTTTTAAGCTTAACGGCAGAATGGATAAATTCAGCTGATTTATTTGCCAGGACTTGATCCCAAGATTTAATCGCAGCCGCGCAGTCCTGTTTGTCTGCCAAGATAGTTCCAAGTTGGACCTTAATCATTGCACTAAGCAAGTCTTTGTCTTGGGAATCGACTTTATTTAAGGACTCAAGTGCTTGATCAATGTTTTTATATTTGGCTTGGATTTCGCTGATATTCAGTGCGGCCATTTTTGCACCTTTAGAAGAGGGGGCTGCCGCGATGATATCTTTAAGGCCCGTTAGAATAGCGCCGTAATCCTTAGTCAGGTCACCAGTGGCAATGTTTTCCGGAGCTGGTGGTTCTGCTTGTTTTTTGTTTTTGGCATTCTTATTTTTCGCATCAGCTTTGGCCTCTGTTTTGGTAGATCCTGCGGCCGTATTTTTAAGCGACTCAATTTGTGTTTCAGACTGCTCAAATTTTTGCTTCTTCTCGAGGTATTGCTTTTCAAAGGAATAGTACTGTTCTTGAATCGAAGTTTCTTTCTTGTCTTTCGTGAACTTCAAAAACGTAATCCCTGCGCCAAGCAAAATGAAGGCAATTCCGAATCCGATCAGCAGGTTCAGATGACTTGCCGACCAAGCAAAGCCTTTTCGTAGTTCTGTAGTTACAACATCAGGATTTTTTGCATCTTCTTTGGACTTTTTTGTGCTCAAAATGTGACCCCTCATATCTTGTTCGCAATATGCGACATAGTTAAATATCAAATGATTGTCATTAGACTTGAAATTTCAGTCAAGTCCTCAGCGGTTATTTACTTCACGTAGGGTCGTGAAATTACGGCTGCTTTTGCCTTGATGCCGTTGTTTTAGTTTTCCGATGGTCTGAATACGGGCTTCGGCCATGCGATCGGCGGCGCGGTGGGTGCCAACTCCGTCGCGTTTGGCGATTTCTAGGACCTTCCAAACGTTGTCGTATACTTTTCGCGTTTTGTCCCAGGCTCTTTCGTGGGAATAGCCCTCAAGCTCAACAAAGACGTTCATCAATCCACCCGCGTTTATGACGTAATCTGGAGCATAAAGGATCCCGAGTTCACGTAACATATCGCCGTGACGGGGCTCTGCAAGTTGGTTGTTGGCTCCGCCCGCAATAACTTTTGCTTTGATTTTTTGGATGCTGACGTCATCAACGACAGCACCCATAGCACAGGGCGCCAGAATGTCGCATTCTGCGAACAAGATCTGATCCGAATCGGCAACATCTATTTTATAGGTCGCCTGATGCATCTTAACTTTAACCGGATCGATATCCGACGCAATGATGCTGGCGCCCTCTTCGGCTAAGTACTTAACTAAGTTGGTGCCGACATTGCCCAGGCCTTGGACGGCGATTCGCATGCCTTTCAGGGAGTCCGTTCCATACTGCCATTTCGCAGCTGCTTTCATGCCCATCAGTACGCCATGGGCGGTGTAAGGCGAGGGATCCCCCGACCCGCCGAAGTCCTTTGGAATCCCGGTCACCCAAGGTGTTTCCATGAAGATATTTTCCATGTCATTGACCGAAGTCCCGACGTCCTCGGCGGTTATGTACTTGCCGTTAAGTGAGTTTACAAACTGCCCGAAGGCACGAAATAGGCCCTCTGACTTTTGCGTCTTAGGATCACCCATAATAACAGCCTTGCCGCCGCCCAGGTTCAATCCCGCCGCCGAGGCCTTGTAAGTCATCCCCTTGCTAAGCCTTAAAACATCGGTCAGGGCCTCTTCCTCAGTTTTATAATTCCACATTCGAGTGCCACCCAGCGCTGGGCCAAGTGCCGTATTATGAATCGCAATAATGGCTTTTAAGCCCACGTCAGGATCGTGGCAAAAAATAACTTCCTCATGACCGCCGTGTTTCGCAATAGCCTCAAATGTACCCACGAATGCTCCTGATCTTTTTTCGATTGAAAAACTTCGGGGAGCTTAAAGAAAAAGATAGGTATGGCCAAGAAAAAAGTGAACAGCCAAGCGTGACGCAAAGTTGAGGGGCCTTTTGTGGTGTGTTTCTAGCATGGCCTTTTGCTTAAATTCGTCCAGCATTTTTGATAAAGGTGAAATAGATGGTCAGGGCAACGGCAATTGCTGAGGCCGCAACCAAATAAAAAGCCGCTCTTTGAGTCTTAATCGCGGCCTCAAGGGTCTCAATTCTATGTTGTAAATGTTGGTTTTCGTCTTGGAGGGTCGCATTTTTAAGGCCCAGGTCCCCCATTACTAGGTCTGATTTTTCAATCCGTTGCAAAACCCGACTGCTTTCTTCGGAAATCTTTCGCAGTGCTGTTTGATGCAAGAATTCAGGGTCTTTACCCACAAAATACTGGGGGGTTAAGCCTGGGATTTTCTCGTTAATTATCAGATACCACTGCAAAGCTCGATAAATATGCGGCGGAGCGGGATCGCCATTTCGGGTCCACCTGGTCCAGGCGGATGGATCCACCATCAATAACTGGCAAATTTTTCGCTGCGAAAGACCAAGTTTTCCGCGAACCACTTCAAGGCTGCCAATCTGACGCTTGATGACCTCGACTTGTGCATCACAATGGATTCGGTGTGCTGAGCGAACCCTTTGCGACGCCGGAAGGTCTGAGATTGGCCGCGGGTCAAAAGATTGAAGTTCCATGTTTCCTCCGCGAAAGGGATATTGTGTTTTACAACAGCTGCATTGTATAGCGCACAATAAGTTGTTGTAAAATACAATATAGATGATTAAAGATCAGGTCCAGTCTACTTGTAAGCAACTGAAATCACAGGTGATTTCGCGCACACATGCTCCGGCACCCGTTTTTCTGAAATAGACTAAAGCTTATAGTTATAAACTTAAGTGCTAAGTATATGAAATAAATCACATTTTTGTTTTGTCGATATTTTGGTTTTCATGAATGGATTTTTAATGCTTTGCACCATGACTTAATCTAGGGGGCTTGGCAGACTTTATTTCAAGCCATGGCAAACTCAACTCGACCCTCCAGCCGCTACATGCTCAACAAGACCAAATACCTGCTTCCACCAGAAGTCGAAAAGCTTCGTTCGTTGATTGAAGATCATCAGCTTAGGGACCCTAGAAACTGCTTCTTGCTAAGTTTGGGACTCAGAACCGGAGCCCGGGCCTCTGAACTTTTGTTAACTCAGAAGTCAGATTTGAATACTTACGATGAATCCATCTTTGTCCGGGGGATAAAAGGCAGCAACGATCGAGAGATCCCCCTACATTCGCAATTTTTTCGGGTTCTTCACAGTTGGTCGGAAACCCAGACTGGAAATCGATTGTTTCCGATCTGCTACCACCGTCTTTACCAAATTTGGGACTTGTATCGCCCCGTTCACAAAAAATTTCATTCTTTGCGGCACACTTTTGCCATTGAGCTTTACCAAAAGACCCGCGACCTCAGGCTAGTGCAGGTGGCCCTTGGACACAGGAATATTACAAACACCATGATTTATGCGGATTATGTCTATTCGCAACAGGAGCTGCGAAAAATTATTCTAGGCGAGCCTCATCAGCCTGTTCGAAATCGATCGGCTATGGCTCGTCCAAAGCAGCCCAAGCCCCAGGAAATTTAAAGTCCTGAGTTTTCCATTTCTTCAGAAACCCGGGGAAGTTCTTTTTCATCTGTCGTTAAGGACTTCTTGAGTTTTCCCTTTTTACGATCAGCGCCCATGCCTTCTACAGAAACCGCAACGTTGTCGCTCAGTTCGTCTCTTGTTGTCTTATTTGCTTTAAAGCTGGGTGTTGGGTTCATTTCATCTTTTTGATAGCCAGAAGAATCCTGCACGTTTTTGCGCAAGCCACTTTCGGCCTTCATATTTGAGTTGATGATATCGTTAAAATCACCGACATCTGTGGCTCCTGGCTTAGCAAAGGCAAAGGCTCCTGAAAGCATCAAAGCTAGGATCAATAATTTTTTCACCACATCCTCCAGTTCGAACAGTTCATGCTAAATTCTATTAAAACTATCTAAAGCAAATTAAGTACCATTTATCGGGTGCTAGTTTCTGCTTCCTTGGCTTTGAGAGTAAAAGGCTCCTCGTAAAAAGGCAACCAAGTCAGGCAAACCAGTCCCTTTGGACAATTCTGGAGGGCGATTGTAGATAAGTTCGACAGATAAGTTCGACACCACCTCCTTGGCCGCGGCGAAGTTTTGAGAATCTAGGGGCATCGGCGATTTTTCCGGGGGTGTATTGCCAAAACACGCTCCGCTCTTGCAACTAAGTATTTTGCATTGACCCCATTTTAATGCAGATTTAGGCTACGCCATGACTTTGCAAATGCTTTTTCCAACGGCAGTTTACCGCAGCAAGCTTTCTGCGCGCCTGGATAAAAATCTAAATCAGGCCCTTCTGAGAGAATCCTATCAATTCGCCAAAACGGATGACTATGGTCAAAAATGGTCAGAGAAAAATTATCCAGGGGGTTATACCTCATACGCCTCTTTGCCGGCTCTAAATCAGCTGTCTCCGTATTTTGCTGATCTTAAAAAGAATCTGGATCAGCACATTTTCCTGTTTGCGAAGTCGCTAGAAATGGATATTCGTCCAAAAGAGCTTCAGCTTTCAAGCTTGTGGATCAATATCATGCCCCGTCTGGTCAGTCACAGCATGCATTTGCATCCACTATCTGTTGTTTCCGGAACTTATTATGTGCAAACGCCTAAAAATAGCAGTGCCTTAAAGTTTGAGGACCCGCGATTGTCTGGCTTTATGGGGTCTCCGCCGCGGAAACCTAAAGCACGGATTGAAAACCAAAGATTTGTTTCGCTTGAGCCAAAAGCCGGAGAATTAATTCTTTTTGAAAGTTGGCTAAAACATGAAGTTCCCCCAAACCTATCGGCAAAAGACCGAGTCAGTGTCAGTTTTAATTATGACTGGGTTTAAATGCCAGCCTTGAAGTTTTCTCAAGTTAGCCACGAGTTTCAATCTCGTTCGGGCCCAATTCATGTTTTGCAGAAGATCAGTTTTAGCATACAAAAAAATGAATTCGTTTGTATTTTAGGACCTTCGGGCTGTGGTAAATCGACGATCTTGCGCTTGGCCAGTGGGCTTTTTCCAGCTACTCAAGGGCTTGTTGAGTTGGACTCAATGGCGCAAAATGCAAAAAGTATTGTCTTTCAAGAGCCCCGTCTATTGCCATGGTTGACAGTGCTTGAAAACACTTTGCTGCCATTTTCACTGGGACCTAAAGCTAAGTCGACTAGCAAAGAAGAAACCTCGGCAGCAAGACAACACTTAAAAACACTTGCCCTAGATCACCGTGAGTCGGCCTTTCCCCACGAGCTTAGCGGCGGAATGAAAATGCGGGCTGCCATCGCCAGGGCCTTGGTCTTAAAGCCAAAGCTATTAATGATGGACGAACCCTTTGCCGCCTTGGACGAGGGCGCGCGCCATAAGTTGCAAGCCGAGCTTAGGGATCTTTTTCTGCAGCGGAAATTCTCAGTTCTTTTTGTTACACACTCTGTAGCTGAGGCCGTATTTTTGGCAGATCGCCTGATAATTATGACGGATCAAGGAAAAATTCATAGCGAGTTACCAATTCCTTTGGGCGAACGGAATGAAAGCCTTCGCTACCACGCTTCGTATTTAGAGTTGGTGCAAGCCGCATCAGCTCGGATTAGAGGGGTTCAGTGATTGGATTGCGCCGCTTGAGCCAACTGAGCCCGTTAAGCCAACTGAGCCGCTTGGTTAAAGCAAGTCTACCGTCACTTATTATGCTTTTTGTATTCCTATTGCTTTGGCAGGCCTGGGTTGCTAGCGGCGCCATTGCCAGCTATCTTTTGCCCTCGCCGGGGGACGTCTTTGCCGCATTCGTGGATTCGCGACCTGAGCTTTTACGGGCGTTAGCCTCGACGTTAACGTCCTCGCTGTTTGGGCTTGGTGTTAGTTTGCTGATGGGGACTTTGCTTGCTTTTCTGTTGGCCAGTTCGAATTTCTTGCGCCAAGCCTTTTTGCCTTTTGCTGTTTTTTTTCAAACGGTTCCGATTATTGCCATTGCCCCCTTATTAGTGATTTGGTTTGGCTTTGGGGAACCCACCGTCCGGGCTTCAGCTGCCATAGTCAGTTTTTTTCCAATTTTGGCAAATACGATGAAAGGACTTACTCAAGTCGAGCCTCAGCTGGCCGAGCTTTTTCGCTTCTTTGTTGCCACTCGTCGGCAAACTTTATTCCGTCTTCGTTTGCCTTCCGCGTTTCCATTTCTAATTGCCGGCATGGAGGTCTCTGCGGGTCTTGCGGTCATAGGAGCCCTCGTCGGCGAATTTGTTGGTGGCGGCGGACTGGGATCGATTATTGATAGTGCGCGAACTCAGCAAAGAGTTGATCTTGTTTTTGCTGCCGTCATTCTTAGTTCGGTTCTTGGCTTTGTTTTCGTTCGTTTGGTGCAGCTTATCGGTCGGGGCTTACTGCGCTTACGGCCGTTTTCCCCTGCCAACGATGGGTAGAAAATTTATTTCAAAGTATTTTGAAGCTTGTAACGGAAAACAACTGAAAGGACGCACATGAAAACCATATCAGTAAGTACATTTTTTTTCGGCTGCTTGTTTTGTTTGGGGGGCTCGCTTTTAGCAAAAGGCCCGGTCAACCAAAAGGGCCCGATAAAATTGGCATTGAATTGGAAGGCAGAGCCTCAGTTTGGTGGGTTCTTTGCTGCAGTTGAAAAGGGCTTTTTCAAAGCAGAAGGATTGGACGTGGAAATCCTAGAGGGCGGCTCTGGAGCACCAACAATTCAGATGCTGGCGGCGGGAAAGGTCGATTACGCTATTGTCTCCGGTGATGAAATTATTCTATCCCACGACCGAGGAGCTTCGGATATCTTGGCCCTTTTTGCGACCTTTCAAACAAACCCCGCTGCCATCATGACCCACACGGGAAGAGGCTTTAAAACTCTGCAGGATGTGTTTGCCAATGATGGAGTCTTACTTTGGCAGTCGGGTCTTCCTTACGCTCAGTTTTTGCAGAAGAAATACGGCCCCGGTAAAGTTAAAACCGCGCCCTATCTAGGTGGAATCGGTAACTTTGCCAACGATCAAAAAATTTCCCAGCAGTGTTTTATTACCAGTGAACCTCTGCTTGCTGAAAAACAAAAAATTAAGGTGAAGTCATTTTTAATCGCAGATTCAGGATTTAACCCCTATACAACTGTTTTAAGTGTGAAGGCCGCTCGTCTTAAAAGTGATGAAGAAGAAGTAAAGAAAATGGTCAAGGCCGTGCGCCTTGGCTGGCAAGAGTACTTGCGTGATCCGAAAGCTACAAACCTATACATGGGCAAACTCAACAAAGCCATGGACTCCATAACTTTCGAAAGCAGCGCAAAGGCCCAGATTGCTTTAATTCAAATCGACGCTGGCAAAGGGACCTTAGGAAATATGACCTCAGCTCGTTGGCAGGCCCTCGCGCAACAACTGCTGGATTTAAAGGTGATCAAACAGAGGCCTTCACCAGAAAGTCTATTTCACAACTACTAGGGAAGTAAGAGCTGGTTCCAAACTCCATGAAATTCAGTTCATTAGATATTGCACCAGCTTAAACTGCTGCATACCTTCCGAGATGAGACTGATCGGCAGAAATTGATGGGGTCAGATTGAATCCCAGGATTTTAAGTCCTTTCTTGGCTTTTGTTAAGTTACTAAAAGCAAAGAACTTTTTTTGATAATTGCAAGTAGTTAACTGCAATTTCAATTGCCGCTGATTCCCCTCGACTTCCTCTGAGTTCCATGGAGTCGTCACCATTTTGTCACCAAATTTTATGGTGACAGGGGCGTGATAATTCAAGAATATCAGCTATTGCGAAATTTCGTAATTTTTGTTAATCTAAAAATGTATGAATGATAGGCGCGTTTATAAAAAAATCGCCGATTAAACTTAACAATATTAAAATTGTTGAAGTGATTATCGACACTCATTATGAGCAAAAGCATCGCGGCTACATGAGCGATGTCCTGATCCTGAAGCTTGTCAACGAGCTAGATAGGCGAAAAGAGCTTCCAGAGTCTGTGATCGGAAAATATTCGTATTTTGCCACATTGGTAGAGCTAGATAAAAAGACTTACCGTTTGGTTTGGTTGCTCGAGGATCATGCTATCTATATCGGTATTGTAAATGCCTACAGGGATAAAAGAAGGAGCTAATATGGGTTTCCCAACTGAAAAAGAATTGAAAGCAGTTCGCGCTAAGCTTGAAAAAGTGGAGCCGTCGCGGACTCTGCCAAAAAATGCGTCAAAGGTGGATGTGCTTAAATACAAGTTGTGTGAAAAATTTGTCGTCTATTTGATGAAAAACAAGATTTCGCAAGTGCAGTTGGCAAAAAAGTTGAAAACTAATCCATCGCGTATAAATGAGATTATCAAATATCGGATTGATCTTTATACGATTGATAAGCTGATGGAATTGGCCGAACAGCTAGATCTTGATTTTGACGTTAGAGTGGCGTGATCAAGATCATTTTTTGAATTTTTTTAAACAATTTTAAGGGACAAAAGCATAAAGTTAGCGCTGAAAGTGCTGAGCAGATTTTTATGAATAAAGACTTTCTTGTGCCTCTTGGGATTCAAGTTTCTCCGGCGGCCAATGAGCCCCGTTTTGGCGCGTTGGGACTTGTCGAGGGTTTTCGACGCTTAAAGAAGAAGGTAGCTTAGCTCTTCTCCGGCGATCACATTTTTGGGGGCCATGGGCTCAAATGTGAAAAGAAAAGCCCCCGCCAGGGTTGTTTATGTATCTCATCTTTTCCTAGCGGGAACTGACCATTGGCCAGGGGTTTTGGGTGCAGATCTATCCACCTTGGATCTTGGTTACTTATTTTTAAGTTCTGCCTTTTCGCAAGGAGATATTGGTGATGGTCTTGTCGGGCAGGCCCCAAAGACAGGGGCTTTAAAGCGCCTAGGTCCATCAGGATTCATTGGTCATGCGAACGCTTAACCTATATCGGTTTTCTCAATTTCCAAAAAACTAGATTTGCTATTTGCTTTTCAATTTCATCGAGATAACATTCGAATATGGTCAGACACTTTTCGTGGTCAATAGTTTTGATGACTGCGTTTGTTGAGCAAATTGCTAACGCCTGCATCGGTACCAATGGAAGTCCGAATATTTCTGCAATTTTGGTATCAATGGCCTTTGCCGCTTTGTTGACTGGATTCTTTGCAGCACTCACCTGGTTATTTAGAAAATTCTTTGCTAGAAAATCCAAATTACCGAGGCCATGGTTGATATTTGGCATTGCCTTCATTTTATTTACGGCATTACTGAGCTTAACAACAAAATGTTGAGCCAGTAAATATTGAGACTGACTGGCTTAGAGTTGTTACTGAACTACCCTACTGCAATGGAGACACCGCTTTGCCTACTATTTTTACTAAAAATGGGTTTAGATTCTTCTTTTATTCGCATGAAGGTAAAGAGCCCGCACACATCCATGTGATCGGTCGAGGTGGTGAGATAAAAATATGGCTACATCCGGTTGAAATTGCTCGTGTTTATCGTTTATCAGCCAAGGACCAAAGAGACGTTTTGAATATTGTTGAGGAAAATGCTATCTTGTTGTTAGAGAAATGGAAGGAATGGCATGGGCCAAAAAGCTAAACACATCCACATTGAAGAGCTCTCGATTTTAAACATCAGCATTGCAGATGATAAAATTACAGCTGAGATCAGCGATGGGCGAGTTGTATCGATTCCGATGGCTTGGTTTCCTCGTCTTGTGAAGGCCAGCCAGCAGCAACAACAAAAATTTGAAATCTCTCCGTCTGGATACGGGATACATTGGCCGGAAGTCGACGAAGATATTAGCATCAAATCATTTGTTGCCTAAAGCACTCCAATGACCCTTGATTTCGAACCAGCCAGCG
>CALQIT020000084.1 GCA_943330705.2 Streptomyces griseus | reverse complement strand
GGCCTTGTTTGGCCTAGGATTCTCACGTCGACAATGAATGTTTCGGTTGAACTTTGAATTCCAGGAGATGCTTTTTTGAGACTTTAGTCTGTTCCCCAAATGAGGCACTCTATCTTATTAAAGCCCTTCGGCTTTTCCAAGATGGTCGCAATAAAATATTAATTGCTTGATGTTTTTGACGATCAAGTCGTGAGCTGAGGCTGGACCAGCAGCCAAATCTTCGTAATACTTTTATTGATGAGCCAAACAAAAAACCAACATCCTTGTTTAACTTGCGGCGCCTGTTGTGCTTCCTTCCGCGTCGCTTTCTATTGGCGAGAGGCAGAAGCCGATGGAATTTGGAAAACACCAAAAAGCATGACAGAAGAGCTAGACCAATGGCTACGCTGCATGAAGGGAACGACCTCCAAGCATCAACCCAAGTGCGATGCTTTGACAGGACGAATCGGCAACTCGGTAAGTTGCCAAATCTATGCAAATCGACCATCGCCATGCCGAAACTTCCAGGCCTCATTTGAAAACAATGTTCATAATCCGCGCTGTGACCAAGCAAGAGCAAAGCATGGGCTTCGTCCATTGGGCCGCGAAGATTTCAATGGCTTGAGCAAAGGACCTAGCGATAAACCGCTCGTGGAGAAATAGGTAAAGAAATAGGTAAAGAACTAGGGCAATGAATTACCCAAATTTATTGCCTAGTTTGATTCGAAACGAAATTCGATCGTGTTTAGTCAAAATAGCCGTGCAGATAGAAACTTCGATTTCGTTGGTCTTGAAAAATCCATAACAACTGCCCGTGTGCGGAAAGCGCAAAATAATAATCCCGCTGCGCAAATGGCAGAGATTGAAATAAACCTTTCCACCACGAGGACTCAATTCTTTCAGCAGGAAACCGAGTTAAGCGATCGATCTTGGTTAGCAAATGTTTAGATAGAAGCAATGGATCTTTTAGTAACAGCGAGGGCCGTGGATTTTTTCCAGAGTTTATGGTGGCGGCGGGAAGTTTTGTCGAGCCATTCTTTGTCCAGTCATTTTCAATCGAGTAACCGTCTTCCGGAAAATGACTGGCCTCTAATTTGAGTAAACCCATTTCACACTGCGCTTGTTTGCCAAAGCTGATAAGCTGCTGCCACCGGGCCGCAATGGAATCGTAAGATTTAGAAAAATCAGCTTGTTGAATATTCTCCGGAGCCTCGACAAGAAAGACTTCAAATTCCCGAATTGGATTTTCTAGCTTTAGCTCTTCTAGGTTGAGCTGTTCGAGTTTCTGCAGAAGAAGATCGGTAAAAAATTTAAGGTCTCGCCGTGGCACTGCTGAACTAATTAAAATTCTATGTTTTCTTTCTGAGTATTCGCAGGTCAAGGTGACTTCCATCGTTTTGGTAAATCGACCAAGGCCATTTAGCCGTAAAAAAAGATATTCAACCTGGGGCTCCAACTTTTCCATCAGCAAAGGAATCAGAGTTGTGGGGTCTTCAAAATATCCATAGGCGACCAAAGGATCATTTGTATGGTGCGGCAAGATAGTTTGAACATCACCGCCTGAAAGTCTTTTCCAAACTAAGACACCGACTTCCCCCCACCGTTCGCGAAACGAACTTAAGCGGAAGTTAAGCACACCTTCCAAATTATGAATGCCCACGGATTGAAAGAAAGAAACCATCTTTTCGATATGACCTATCTTTACCCAGGGCTCAAGGCCCTCTAGGTCAGCCAGCGCAGAAATAGGCAAGGTCTTAAATATTTCAAGTTCGTCTTTTGGTTTGGTGATCTCGAAAGGACGAAAATGAACTAAAACCTGGGCCATATAAGCAGTGTCAGCAATTGCTGCCGTTGCCTGGGGCGCAAATTTGCGGGCCATATCGACAGCGTCTTTTAAAACCCTGAACTCGCCGCCAAAAAGTCCGGCAGTTGATTCAATATCGACAAACACATAGTTCGGAAAGCGAAATTGGACCCGGGGACTGAACTTCAAAAAGACTTCAGCACAGTTGGATTCGAAAGTGGTTTGTAAGTTAATACATAGAATACGCATAGAGACCTGCCTTCGGGAAAATTTTATTGCACTATTTTTCTACACTATTTTCTACACTATTTTCTACACCAATACTTGTTCGCTCTACGCAAGTAGCGCTGTCGGTGAAAAATCAACCTGTGAAAGAAAGTCGGTGTGGATCATACTGCTGGAAATGGTAAATGGAGTTGGCCGATATAAAGCCCGCTTGATTGTAAAAAAATCCCGTTGGCATTCAATGACAAGACTAAACAGCGGATTTAAAACCCATTGCGTTGCTTGGCAAATTACAATTAAAGCAACCTGGTGCAAGGCAGCTAGCTTTTTTAGCTTTCGCAATTGATGATTTTTTAAACCGCCTTCTTGCAGATGGCATCCGACCATTTCAAAAAGTGAACTTGAGATCAGTTCTTTTAAAATCCAAAACATTTGGCTGGCTTCTTTTGGTTTTTTTACGATCAGCAATCGTTGTAAATCGATTTTCTTTTGCACGAGGTTGGCAGGCAGGAGTTCCCAGTCCGAATTGATCCAAGCCACCCATTTTTTCTCTTGGTGAATTTTCCGCACGGTATTCACCCATAACGAGGTTCCTCCGGTTCCGGGCTTTCCACTGAGCAAAGTTAGATCCCCCTTTGGCAGACCCTTCCAGATTAAAAAATTGTCGAAAACATCGATGCCCGTCGGAAGTCCTGGCGGTGGACGAACCCGGTCCAACGAGATCAAGGATCTGGCGGAAGTATCCACACTGTCCACCGAGTTACCCACATCGTCATTGGTTGTAGCAACCGTGGCAGCCGTCCTCTCAATATGACGAGGATCTACAAATTGGTCCTCATGGACCTCGTAACCAATTGAAAAAACAGTCTGTTCCGAGAACTCATTAGCTTCAGTATTCTTTCTTTCGTAAGACATTTATTTCCCCCTTATTTACATACAATTTATATATGTAAATTATGTGTAATACAAAGAAAAAATTGATAAACTGGACTTAAGATCCAAGCTTCAAACATAGGCCTTACGCAAAAGTCCAATCGAAGAGCTCCGTGAAGCATTTGATAGGCAGTTTAGCTTTGTCGCGAATTATCTAGTGAGTGTGAATTCAATTGATCTTGGCTATATTCTGATGAGAAAGGACTTCATGTTGGACTTCTCGTCGGGAAGTTCAAAATCCAAAGAAGGAAGAATACAACTAATTTCCATCTTGGCAATTTTTGCTAGTTTTTGTGACTGCAAAAGGATCTTTCGCAAATCTTCAATAAAGAAGCCATCAAAACCAGTTGAAAAAAGAAGCTGTCCGTTTGGATGAAGGCAGTGCAGACAATTAATCAAAAATTTTTCCAAGTCGGTTTTAATTTTAAATACGCCTTTTTCTCGTTTTAGAAACGAAGGGGTGTCGCAGATGATTATATCATATTCACTATTTTTGCTTCGGCATTGCTCTAAATAAGAAATGCTATCCCTGCAAAAGAAAGAAAAGTCCTCAGGCTGAAGCTGATTCAGTTGAAAATTTCTTCGCCCCCAGTTCAAGGCATTTTTATTGCTATCAACAGAAATAACCTGGGAAGCTTGTCCCATTGCCGCAGCAACGCTGTAGCTGCAGCTGAACGAAAAAAGGTTCAAGACCGATTTCCCTTTAGCGTTATTTTTGAGCCAATTTCGTTGCAGCCTTTGATTTAGGAAAAGTCCAGCCGAATTTCTAGAATCAGATCGAAGTTCGTATAACACATCTTTTTCTTTAGCAGTCCAAAAGTCGGCAACAGGTAGCGAACCTTTTTCTGGATAAAGAATAAGCTGCCCGGCCCCCGAGGTTTCATTTTTATCCAAATTCAATTGCACGATAATCGGTTTGCCGATGATGGACGAAAAATAAGTAAATTTCCTAGTTTCAGAATCCGTCCATTTTTCGCGATTCCAATTCAGGAGCAAAACCTTTCCAAACTGATCGATGCTAAAGCCCAAATTTGCTGAGTCCTTTGCCATATGCACTAAGCGAAAACATTGATCGAGATCACTGGATTCAGAGAATAACCTTTGCCGGCGATCGGCTTCAAAAAAAGCCCGAGTTAGGACCAAATCTTTGAGTAAACTCATATCGTTAAAAAAAATCGGTGGACGGGAACTAATGATAATCCCATTTGGAAAAGAAATTTGATGATTATGTAAACATAAGAACGGAAAAGGAGCCCCGCCATATTTTGTATCCCCAAGAATAGGGATTTGGGCTGCCTTCGCGTGAATTCGAATTTGGTGATTACGGCCAGTCAGGGGTTTTGCCTGCCAAAGCTCGAATTCATCCGATTTTTTCAGCAAAGAAAGCTGAGTTTCAGCCTGAAGATCTTTTCCCTTGTGCACAATTGCCAGGTCCATTTGAAAGCTAGGCTTCAGGGATTTACTTTTTGTTAAAAATATATAGGTCTTTTTAACCTGCCGATTAAAGAAAAATTCGGCATATTTTTTTGCAGCTTCAACAGACTTTCCAAAAATCATGACCCCGGTGGTTGTCTGGTCAAGACGATGAATAATGTGCAAGCGAATTCTGAAATGTTTTTCGTAGATTTCAATCAGGCCATCTTGCACAAATTCTGAATGTTCAAGCTTGGAATCGTTAGTATGGGAATTAAACCCATAGGGTTTGTCGATAGCAAGAATATCACTGTCTTCAAATAACACAGTTGGAAGAAAATCATCCAGTCTCAAAAAGTTCATAAGCTTGCCTGCAGTTAAAAATAGTTAAAATTTGCGAATCAAACCAACAACCACACCTTGAACATCAACATATCCAGGGGAATACCAAACTGAAGATAGGCTTGAATTTGCAGGACGCAACTCAATCATCTTTTCGGACTGCCCTGGTTTGCAATGATGATAAAATCGTTTGACGGTAGACTCGTTTTCGATAGAGGCCACAATAATCTCGCCGTTGGCCGCAGAGCTTTGCTTTTGCACAAGAATCACATCGCCGTCGTGGATCCCGTCTTCAATCATTGAAGTCCCCTTAACCTTTAAGGCAAAAGTTTTTTGCGGATTACGAACCAAAGAAGGTGGCACATCAACGAATTCGTTATTTTCAAACTCCTCAATGGGCAGGCCAGCGGCCACTCGACCAAGTAATGGTAAAGAAAGAACCTCCTCGCGTCCACTCGAAGACGGGAGGAGCGTGCGGCGAGAAGGTTCTTTAGATGATTTTTTAGATTGCACCATCTTTTGTGTGGCCTCAGCCACCGCGTGCGACGGATTCAACACTTGAATCGCTCGTTTCTGATTCAAGGCCATTTGGATATAGCCCTTCTGAGCCAATTGTTTCAGATAGTTCTGAACAGAATTAAAGGAAGCAAAGCCAAAATGATCTTTGATCTCTTGATACGAGGGTGAAACTCCAGATTCGGCCAAAGAAACTTCCACGAACTCGAGAACAGCCTTTTCTTTTTCCGTCAATGGCAGCGGGATGTTCGATCGATTGCTCACAGTTTCTCCTTAGTCAAAGGGTATAGTTACAGATAAATTACAGTGTAATAAATATGTAAGTCAAGCCTTTCAATCAACAAAAGTAGAATTCGCCAAGTCCTGCCAACCATGGGCGATCCGACTCATAAGTAAATACCCTTCTGCAAGCAACTCTATGGTTCCAATTGTCTATACTGAATGGAGCAGCTCAGTTCAAAATGGAAAACCAGCCTTCGGCACGATCTGTTGGCTGTCAGACAACCTTCAAGGGACCCTATGTTGGAACAAAGTTGCAGTACCAGCGGCCCTCGAAAGAAAAAGGGGAATGGTTCTTTCGTCAGGCGAAGCAAAACCGATAAGGTTCAAACCTAAAACTAAAAATATATCAGCAACCCCACCACCGCGAGGAACAAGCTTCCTAGGGCGTGCCCGGGCGCACGCAGTAAACGCCAAGGCCAGCGCTCTTAGGCGTCGTATTTGAGTATCCACTGTCAAAGTTAATGTACCAGGCCTCGGTGCCTGAATTTGAAGTTGGTGAGTAAAGGCTAGTAGCACTTACGATTTGAAAATGGGTTTTTGCACCGACTCCGGAGGCATAGACATCTGGCTTCTTTCAACCATTTAATTTTTTGATTAAAGACTTTAGGGAAACAAACTGGACATCCAGTTCGTGGAATCTTTTCTTAATATCGCGAGCGTTAGATTGAGTCACAACAAAATTTTCCCCTTCAGGATGAAGCTTACGAAAAGAAATTAGGGATTTGGGATCGAACTCACTTTCCTTCCACTTGCATTCGATAGCGATAGGCTTTTGGCCGCGTTTTTTTACCACAAAATCAATCTCTTGCTGGCTCTTGCTGCGCCAATAATGGATTAATTCTTTGGGTAAAAAGCCCAACATCTCATTCAAGACAATATGCTCCCATAGAAAACCCAATTCTTGATTATGAAGCTCGTTCCATCCTTGGAAATAGCAGATAAATCCGGTGTCGAAAAAGTAAACCTTCGGTGCCGCTACGATCTCTTTGCTGGATCGCTTATGGAACGGACGCAGTCTATAGGCAATGTGAGTTTTCTCCATCACCATGAGGTAGTTGGCAATCGTTGTGTGAGATACTCCGCATGGGGCCGAAAAGCTTTTAGCTTCAAACATACCCCCACTTTGCATAGCCAACATTTCGAAAAATTTTAGAAAAGCACTTTTGTTTTCAATTTTAAAAAGTTCTTCAATATCTTTGGCCCAAAAAGAGTCCAACCAGTCCTGATATCCGCTTTCTGGTAGTTTTTTAGAAAGAAAGAAGGGGGGAAGGCCTCCCTTTAAAATTCGCTGTTCTATGTTTTCGGATTTAAAGGCTACTAAGTCATAGGAATTCATCGGAGTTAAAAAAACAGACCTCTTGCGATCGGTCAGTGAGTCCTTAAATTTTTTGGTGGCAGACAAGGTCGAAGAGCCGGTGGCAATCACCTTAATATTAGGAAAATAGTCAGCCGCAATTTTCAACACTTCCGAAGGGTTCTCTAATCTATGAATCTCATCAATAGCGATAATCTTTGCCTTACAATTCTTAAAGAACTCTTCCGAATCCACAAAAAGTTTTCGAATTCGTGGCAACTCACAGTCATAAAAATCCTCGCCTACAATATCTTTACAAAGCGTTGTTTTGCCGGCTCTTCGAACCCCAGTAAGCCATAGAACCGACTTTTCACTGAAGCAATTTAGAATGGTTTGTTTCCAATACTCGCGTACCATATGCAATCATAGTTGCATAAAGTCGTACCATATGCAATCATAATTGCATATGGTACGGGAGTATTGGAAACAATACCAAATGATGTGCCGTCGATACGTCACATCCATTCAAAGAAGGGGTCTGGGTCCAAGGCGCAGAAGGAAATGTGCCCTATCGAGGGCACAGCTAGATTTAGAATCGATTACGCTGCCTTCAAATCAAATTCAATATTCCCTTACTGGACAGTCGGAGTTTTTAATCCTTTTTATTAGCAAATGAAATTTCGAAATGATCCGCCTTCAGGCGACCCTTCCTTTAATTTTTCATCACTCTGATATTCGTAGCCGAATTCGCCTTCATTGACATAAATATGGCAATATTCAAGAGCCTAGCCCAATATTTGTGGTCCGCATTTTGAGAGATCTTGCAAAATGTATCGGGCTCTATCTCAAATTAATGCGGAATTGACCTAGACCTTTGGACTTAAACGTAAAAAAGCTCTGACCTTTTTGGTTGAATGAAATTGCAAAAAACCAACCAACCCAAAAGGAGAGCTTCAAGGATGATGCTGCCAAGATTTTTCCAATTTGAGAACTACAATGTGATCGATATCAAAGAATTCTTGTCGGATCGCAGAATTGAAATTCATTTAAGCCGTAAAGACGATGCTATTTCTCAATGTTCTCGATGTGGTTCTGACCTCGGTAAGGGCGCACCGCGCGGCGATCATTCTATGCGGATAGAAAGTCTTCCGATATTCGGCAACAGGACATTTATTAACCTCAGACGCTATAGATTTCACTGCCAAACCTGCAACAAGGCGAGGTCTGAAGCCGTCCCGTTTTTAAGTCAGCTGTCACCACATTTAACCTCCGATTACGGCTGGTGGCTGGGTAGGTTCTGCGAAATCGCAGCCGTTCGCAGGGTCGCTGAATTTGTCGGCAAAGATGGTATGACTTTGTGGAGACTCGACTACAACCGGATGATCCAGATGTTGAGTCACTATAGCCTTCCAAAAGTGCGGCGACTGAGCGTCGACGAGGTCTATGTCCGGCGACCTTCAAGGCATTGCCCCAGTCGAGAGAAATGCTTTTTAACGGTGATAACTGATTTGGATACCAGAAAAGTGATCTGGGTGACCGATACCAGATCCAAAGCGGGCCTGGATCAGTTTTTCCAGATTTTTGGAGCTGAGGCTTGCCGTCAAGTCGAAGTGGTGGCCATCGACCAACACGATGCCTTTAAAGCCTCAGTTCAAGAATATTGCCCGCAGGCTACCGTCGTTTGGGATCGCTTCCATATTATTAAGAACTTTGAAGACGCCGTGAACGAAACCCGCAAAGAAATCATTGAAAGAACTCAGCATGATGTTGTGAAACAACGGGCCCGGGGTAAGTATCGGTTTCTATTTCTAAAAAAGGCCTCCAGGCGAACTGAGTCGGAAAGAGATCACATCGAAGAGGTTATGCATCTCAATCACGACTTCTATAAGCTAGAGTTAATTAAAGAACGGATGATCACTTTTTTTGATCAACCGACTCTGGAGGAAGCCAAGCGAGTCTTTGATGAGGTCGGAGATTGGATCTTTCAGTCACATTTTAAGCCCCTAATGGACTGGCATAATAGGCTTGAAAAGGGTTGGGAAACCTTAAAAAACTACTTCACCTTTAGGGTTACGACATCACTCTCTGAGGCCATAAATAACGTTATTAAAAGCGTCATCCGCAGGGGCTTTGGCTACCGAAATCTCGAGTACTTTAAGCTCAAAATTATGCAGGTCTGTGGCTACCTCAACTCCAAATACATGCCCGTACCAATTCAATGACTTACATTAATTTGAGATAGAACCAATGTATCGACCAAAGAATAGACAGTGGCGACAATGGATGACCTCGAGTAAACTCCAGCCTATGTATTTTTGTCGATGGCTTCTTCTCATTTTGGCAATACCCATTTTTGCGATCGCCGAATTTGGCAATGGCTACCACATCGCGCAGAGCGCGGATTCTCTGCGGCCCTGGCAAGTATCGTTCAAACCCTATCCTGGTGCCAATCCGGTCGGCACGGATTCGAGCTATCAGAGTCGCAACTATAACTTTAAATATGTTTGGTTGCGGAAGGAGTTTTGGATTTTTTCAACGGGCTATCAGTCGGTCAAATTTTCGCAACGAAGTGGCATTTCAGATTCGTCTAAGATGAACTTTGAAATAACCGCTCATACCATTATGCTTGCAAACACTTTCGGTCTGACTTCGGATTGGCAGATGACTTACAATTTAGTATTTCGGCAGGGCGTCGGACAATGGAGCTATGCTGGCAACCAATCGGAATTTAAGACAGAGACCTTTCAAGATCACTATTTGGATTTCAACTATGTTCAGAACCTTGCCAATATCTGGTCGCTTGGTATTTGCCGCGCGACCGATAGTATCCTCGGGTTGAATATCAACCAGCAGAATTTTTGGGGCGCAGGGGTTTCTCACGCCTGGAACTGGCGTCGCGGCTGGCTTTCGCAATTGAGTCTGGGGTTGAACCACCTGGAAACGGGCGTTTCAAGATTTCTTTTTGGTGTCGCTTTTTAAACCAGATTCTGGGGACTGGGCTAGGCTGATATTTGTAAAGCTCGATTGGGCTGCCTGGCCTTTCACAGTATCCGCTTACGCCAATGATAAAGTTGTCCGATTCCGCCGAAGTTAAATTTATGAGTTGCACTCCATTTGCTACTCCTGAGCGCAAGCGAACTTCGCGTTTGCCACAAAGTTGTTCTACATAGAAAAGCCAGTTCGAAAGCCTTACCTTAATGGAATCTAATGTTGCGCTCAGTAAAGTTCGCAGCAAGACCTGACGCCAAGACTGATCAACTTCGTCTGGCCAAAGTTTCAAGGCAAACCCGACGAATTCATATCGGCGAAGCTCGTCGTTCAATTAAAATTGTGCCAGATAAGTGGACTAATTTTAAAGGACTGTATTTTAAGACACTCTTTAACGATTTAGCATGGGTCACTTAACAAGGGGCTTCCTTTACTGCTTTAAAGGATCTTTGTCTGCACTATGAAAAACAGTACCTGTTCTTTTATACTTTAAGTCTTTTCCGCAGGCACTAATTAGATACATTCCAGCACCGGCAGTATCTTTCCTCGATTTAATTGATATTTTGGATTTATCACAACTGGTATCAAAGGCGACCACGTCTTTTAACTCTTCATCTTTTGACCCACCTGAATACTTATCAGCCATTTGTGATTCAAGTTTTTCAGGTGTCATACAGCCGCTTAAAAGAATAAGTGAAGCTGTTGCTAGTATCATTTTTATCACGAAGTGTCTCCTGTGTGTAAAGTGTTAAAAGATTTTAAACTTTCTATATGATTTGTGTAGTCCAGAAAAAAATGATTCCTGGGCGTCAGGACCTATATAAAGTCGCTGACTTCTAAGTTTAGGATAACGTTTGTCTCCTAGGCATCAAGGAATTCTTTAAGAGCTGCGATTTTCATAAAAGCACTGACTTTTGGTCGAGATTGGCTAGAAATGCGACACCCATTTGACCGCAAAATAAAAAGTTTGGAAAATAAAATAATGGCGCTCGTGAACTTGAGCGCCATTATTACTTGAAAGAAGGGATAGATTTTCATAAACCAGTTTACTCTCCATTCTATTCTGAAAGGGAGCGAGTGCGGCCCGGTGTTGAAAATGCTTGGAAAAAAGGAATCAAACTTGGTTGCCTATTATTGCAGTTGGATTTGGGCAAAATCAAAAGTTTGCGTGAGAATGGCCCTCCGATACGGGGATATCGCTTTGGAGCTTGGAACCTCGGTTGGATCAGTTCAAAAGTCTATCAAATACGCTTAAATTCGATTTGGACCATAAATTTGACAATAAATGATATATTTGTTATATTGTTATAAAGGTTATATTTGGTATATCCGATATATCCGATATATCCGATATATCCGATATATCCGATATAGCTTTGGGAGGTTGAATGGACATCTTTATTACAGCCTGGGCATTGGACTCATATCTCGATTTGAAACACGCCCATGTGTTCACAGATCAAGAGTACAAGACAGCCATTCGCCCCGATGTCATACTTCTGAAAACGTATCCACAAAATGCAAAATTTCAGAACTCGAAATTCTGGTCGATCGCTACCGATGGAAAAGGCAAAATTTCCGATGGTTTCAAAATGAAGTGGCACCAGGTTGGGCCGGGTAAAGTGCAAATGAGACTGCCAACGGGAATGTTTGCAGAAGCGTATTTGTGTGAGGCGTATGTGAAAACAGATCCGAAGAAAGAAAAACGGATGATGGCAAAATTTAAGGCTCACTTGGAATTGCTCCGTCGTGGGCAGTTTAATGAGTGTGGGCGGTTATCGTGAGAGCACAGTCAATGACATCTGATGTGAAGGTCGAACTTATCGAAATCGGTCATCAGATGAATCAGGCAGGACTTTCCAAACCATTCATTGCAGCAGCAGTTGAAACTGCCTTTGAGTTTGAAGGTGTTTACGACCTTATGAAACTGTGGGTAGAAGAAAAAGTTCCGGCTGAAAAAGACGAGATCGTTGCTGACATTCAAGACCTTATTAACGACTGCACCCAAAAGGAAAAAGTCGAAGGCGTTTACGTTCGCTTCGATGACCTTGCACGGATTGCAAAGAATATCCGTGGGTTCAAAGACTCACTGAGGATAAAGGTAGATGACCTTGGCGGCGTCGGAGAGCTTTCAAAAAAAACAGGGATACCACAACCCTCTCTTTCTCGATTTTTCAACTCAGCTTCGATTCCGCACCGTGCAACGCTGCTGAAAATTGCGAAGGCATTGGGCCTTAGCCAGGTCGAAATCGCAACTGAGTGGAGTCGATAAGAATGTAGGAAAAATCTATCATCGAAATCGGGATGGCGATGATAGGAACTATCAAATTTCAATCACTTGCGGGATATCAAATTGAGCCCGATTTTTCCGTGGCTAATTTAATCTTCGAAGAATTCTTGTGCGAACATGTCGCTTTGATCTGATGTTGGTGGTTCCCTGGCATAGGATAACTTTGGTGCCGTTGATGGTAGGCCCATGTGTTCGAATTTCCCCTTGGCATCTTTGGCAAACCCCGTGGTAGCAGGTCAAATGCACCCGTGGTCTTGGAACCAGAGCCACAAGTTTTTCCATAAGCCAGTGCAATTTTGCGGTCACATTCATTCCATATTATTCAGAAAAAATATGAAGTCCTTTTTGGCGTTATCGTCAGTTTGAATCCCAGAGCAGCCTTTAGCACTCTATTTCCTTTGCGCAAGTAAACGAACTCGTTACGAAATAGAAGTCGGCTCCGATCCGATGAAGCTCAGATACCGGCATTTTAAAAATTTTTTGAGTGCCAGCGGCAGTTCCATCTGTTCTCCGAACCTTAAATCATAATCAAGTTTAACCCTGCTTCGAAGTAGAAGTCTGCGCATTCGTAGATCTTGTTTGAACCCTTGGATTTCTTTGCGGGTCTTAATCTACGCTGGCGTAATTAATCTTAGTGCGTGGACCTTAGGCCTAGGTGCCTTAGTTTGCTTTTGTTTGTTCTAGCCTCTTTCCCAAATTGAGACGATAATGCGTTTAAGTAAAACGACACTTTATGTCGCTTTATTCGAATAAATTCATTTTAAAATAACGACACCTTATGGTACTTTTTAAGAATGAAAAAAATCGACAAAAATAGTCATTTAAAACTATCGGACTACCTTGAAAAACTCCTAAGAAAGGGCTCCATAGCTTTCACTAAAAAAGATGCCGTAAAATCACTGGGCGCTTCCGAGATAGCATTTATGCGCTCATCTCAGAGACTTCAAAAGAAGGGTCTTCTTATTAGGCCTGTAGCCGGATTCTACGTGATTGTTGAAGTCGAATATCGGGATGCGGGGGGACCGCCAGCAATTCATTTTATTCAAAAACTGATGAGCTATCTTGAACTGCCTTATTATGTTGGCATATTATCTGCGGCTAAATACCATGGGGCGACTCATCAAGCGGTCTTTGAAACTCAAGTGTTAACTTCAAAACCCCTTCCTGCCATAAAATATGGAAAACACCGTATTCGCTTTATAACTAATAAATTTACTGAAAAAGTACCAACAAAAAATCTTCAAACTCCGCACGGTGAGATTTTGATTTCCACCCCTGAATCCACTTTGTTTGATCTGGTCAGGTATCAAAAAAAATCGGCGGGACTCTCGCATATAGCTACCGTCATTTCAGAAATGAAAGAAAAAATCAAT
>CALQIT020000083.1 GCA_943330705.2 Streptomyces griseus | reverse complement strand
AAGTTTGTGCCCCCAAAGCCAGACCTAGAATTTGATGACCCATACAAATTCCAAAAATGGGAATTTTACCTATGAAAGAACGAACTGTTTCGGTAGCAACCTGCACATCCAGTGGGTCGCCAGGACCATTTGTCAGCATCAAACCATCCGGCTTAAAATCTAGAATTTGTTCCCGTGAACTTCGCGAAGGAAAAATTCGAACTTCTGCAGATCGCAGCATCAGTTCACGCAAAATATTTTGCTTGCTACCGAAATCAAGCATAGCAATCCGTGGTCCCTTTGGTTTTGCACCAATATGACTTTCTACTTCCTTGCGAGAGACCAGGTGGACCCAGTCTTTTTCAAGGCTTTTTTGCTTTTGCATCAATAACAGAGCCGAAGCTTTTGCCTCTGCAGCATTGGCGCCGGCCACCAGCGCCCCCCACGTCGTCCCACCTTTGCGCAGACGAAGGACAATTGCCCTTGTATCGACATCAGAAAGGCAAGGTATGTTGTTTTCCTTTAAGCGGCGAGCCCAGCTATCTTCTCGATTTGTTTGCTGCAGCTGAAGGCAAACAAATCCATCGATCCAAAGTCGTTTGGACTCCCAGAACTTTTCGTTGGTGCCGTAATTCCCCATCATTGCAGAAGTCATTACGACGATTTGTGAAAAGTAACTGGGGTCGGTGGCAATCTCCTCATAGCCAGAGTGCGATGTGTTGAACACAACCTCGCCCACTCGAGGACCTCCCGCACGCCAAAGACCCGCAAAAACTTCACCCGTTTCTAAAATCAAAAAACCTTTTTGGCTCACGTTTTTTCCCCCCCCAGCCAGCGAATGAGGGCTTCGCGCATATACACGCCATTACTGACCTGCTGAAGAACGCGACTTCGAGGGTCACGCAATACTTCGGATTGCATTTCGACTCCATGATGAATTGGCCCCGGGTGCATGATAATCCCTTTTGCACTGAATAGCCTAAGGACTTCGGCATTTAATCCATAGCTTTGCGCATATTCAGAACGCGAAATCTTCATGGTTTGATGATGCCGCTCAATTTGCGGCCTTAATGCGATGACAACATCAGCCCACTGCAGGCCTTCCGCCAGGGATGAAAACCTCTTTTGAGCAGGCGGCAGACTTTCTAAAAACTCGGGGGGGCCACAAACTGCGATTTCTATACGCAAGCGAGGCATAAGTTCAAATTGAGAAGCGGCGACACGGCTATGCTTTACGTCACCGATAATTAGCAGCTTTTTCCCAGAAAAAGATCCAAAGTGGTCACGAATTGTCAGAGCGTCTAATAGAGCCTGAGTTGGATGTGCTTTGATCCCCCAACCCGCATTCAAAACTTTTGCCGAAAACTGAGTTGAAAGCTCGGCTAAAGGAACCGAGTCCGCACAGCGAACAACTAAAAAGTCAGGATTCATGGCCGCGACATTCAGAATTGTGTCTTCAATACTTTCGCCCTTTTGCAAACTTGATCCAGCACCACCGTCAAGCACCACTGATGCGACTCCCGCCCGAAGTGCGGCGATCTCGAAACTCAATCGAGTGCGAGTGCTGGGTTCAAAAAACAAAAGTGCGGCCGTTGATCCTGGAGTTTTTAGGGGGCGTGGGCTCTTTTTAAGAGAAAGCGCCAAAGAAAACAGACCCTCGCAGTCAGAATGAGTCCAATCTTTGAAATCGATTAGTGATGAGGGCATCCCAACAGACGCTAGTGGACCCCCTATCGCCTGTCAATCCAAGCCCTTCATGACACGACCCCAACGAAGACTTGGGAAGCGGTTGTCCAAAGCCTTAGCTTGCCAATCCAACGACAGCCAAATCAAAATAACCTTGGATTCAACCCGGCCCATTGGAACTGTTCCCCAGTAGCGCGAGTCGTCACTGGTATCCCGATTATCGCCCAGCAAAAAAACCTCGTTAGGAGGCACTACAATCGGACCAAATGACCGACTTTTTCCATCTTTTTGTACTAAAATCTCACGCTCACTGGTCCCGTCAATCTCGCGGACTGTTTTAAAATAGCTGTCCTGATTCTGCGACTTTTTTGAGTTTGGTGAATTTGGTGAATTGGCAATCTGCTGGTAAATAAGCTTACTTTCGTTGATATATATTTCCCCACCCTGAATTCTAATCTGATCGCCAGGCAAGCCGATGACCCGCTTGACATAGCGGATTCGAGGCTGATCAGGATAGGTAAATACGACGACATTTCCACGGACTGGGGCCGTCATCCCAATCTTGAAATCGGTCAAGGGGATAGGTAGCCCGAAAGGCAGGCGATAGGCGAATATAAAGTCGCCAGGCAAAAGCGTCGGGGCCATGGAGCCCGTTGGTACTTTATACCCTGAACAGATAAATGTCCTAACAATCAATGCCAACAGAATTGCAATGAGTATGGTTTCTAGGTAATCGCGCCAGGGTCGAAATTTCTCCCGCATTTAATGAATACCCTTGAACATTCTTTGCCAGCGCATTGTCGCTGGGTCGCACATCATTTGCGCAGTTGAAAGAGTCTGATCACAGGACAGCCAGATCAAAGAGGCCCGGCCAACAACATTTTCAATTGGCAAATAGCCCCAGACCCTAGAATCACTGGAGCGATCCCGATTATCACCCATCATAAAAAAATGCTCTGGTGGTACTACAACTTCGGAAAAATCACCGGATTCGTCTGAGATATAGCGCACTTTATGGGGAGGGATGCCTTCCAGAAAATTGGCCCCTTGCTGTTCGAGGGGCAAGGCTTCTCCATTGATCCAAACCCTACGATCCTGCATTTTAATCCTGTCCCCGGGTAAACCAATTGCCCTTTTTACATAAAAAACATCTGGATTTAATGGAAATTTAAAGACAACAATGTCGCCCCTGTGGGGACTGCCCCAACGCCAGATAAATCCCGAACCAAAAGGCATGCGCAGACCATAGGCCAACTTACTGGCAAAAATATGGTCATGAATAAGCAGAGTTGGAACCATGCTTTCAGAGGGAATAACAAAGGGTTCGAATAGAACCCAACGAATGCATAGAACTACAATCACCGGAGCAAACAAGGTTCCAATTCCCTGAAGCCAGGTCGCCCGGAGATCTCTTTTCATGAAGCTACTTCACCACGTGAAAAAATCGACTAAAACGAATCGTCAGAGGATTACACAAAAAGCGGACCACCGGAAGGGTCTCTTCACAACTCAGCCAAACAATGCTGGCACGGCCAAGGATATTCTTTTTTGGCAAAAATCCCCAAACCCGGCTGTCGCTAGATCGGTTTCGATTATCGCCCATAACAAAAAGGCTATCGTCCGGAACAGTAACCGGCCCGTAAGTATCGTAAAGGTCACCTTTACGCAGCAGAATTGAATGCTCGACAGATCCTAAGTTCTCAATGAAATGGACATAGTTGTCCTTGCCATCGTAACCGCTATCTTCACCGCGAAAATCCTCATCACGAAGCCAGTCTGCATCTTTATTATCAACCGGAGGCTTTTTCTCAAAAGGCTTATCATTCACGAACAACGTGCCATTTTCATAATAAATTTTGTCCCCGGGCTCGCCCACAACACGTTTAATATAAAATGTGCCCATGTCCCGCGGATATTTGAAAACAATTATTTCGCCCCTTTTCGGCTCGGAAAACTTAACTAGCCAGTTTTCACTGAAGGGAACGCGAACGCCATAGGTAAACTTATTCACAAATATATGATCGTGAATCAAAAGAGAAGGCAGCATACTGCCTGAAGGAATGACGTAAGCTTCAAAAAATCCCCAGCGGATAAAAAGAGCGACCAAAATTGCCAGCCCTAGAGAGCCCCAGCCATCCGTCCAAAATTTCTTTGAACGCCAGTCCCATTTGTTTTCATTGCGGGCCTCTGCCATTAGTCCTCTACCTTCAAAATTGCCAAAAAGGCTTCCTGAGGCACATCGATGCTGCCAATTTGCTTCATGCGCTTTTTTCCCTCTTTTTGACGTTCTAATAATTTACGCTTACGAGAAATATCGCCCCCGTAACACTTTGCGGTCACGTCTTTACGCAAAGCGCCTATGGTCTCGCGGGCAACGACCTTAGAGCCAATGGCCGCCTGAATGGCAATTTGATACTGCTGACGTGGAATCATTTCTTTCATTTTCTCGGCAAGGAGACGTCCGCGATTCTGAGCCTTAGAGCGATGAAGAATCAAAGAAAGTGCATCGACGGGTTCGGAATTTAAAAGAATATCCATTTTTACCAAATCGGCCTCTTCAAAGCCCATGAGCTCGTACTCCATTGAAGCATAGCCTTTGGAAATTGACTTCAAGCGATCGTAGAAATCCATAACGATTTCATTCATTGGCAATTTGTATTCAATGATCACTTTAGTGGAGTTCACATAATCCATTTTTTGCTGAATGCCCCGTTTGTCTTCGCAAAGCTTAAGAATAACACCAATAAACTCGGTTGGCGTATGCAGGGTGACCTTCACAAAAGGCTCTTCCATTTTTACGATCTTACTTTCAGCAGGAAGCTGCGATGGATTCTCTAAATCCATGATAGCCCCATCGGTGGTATGGACTTTGTAAACAACTGTCGGAGCTGTCGTAATCAAGTTCAGATTGAATTCTCGCTCGAGCCGTTCTTGAACGATCTCCATATGTAGTAAGCCCAAAAATCCGCAGCGAAAACCGAACCCCAAAGCCATCGACTTTTCTTTTTCAAAAGCCAATGAGCTATCATTCAAGGCCAGCTTCTCGAGCGCCACTTTTAAAATTTCAAAATCAGGTGCGCTGACTGGAAAAATTCCGGCATAGACCATTGGCTTCATTCTTTGAAAACCAGGCAACGCCTGAGTCGCCGGATTTTTTGTCGAGGTCACGGTATCCCCAACCTTAACATCACGAATATCTTTGATTCCGCAAATGATAAATCCAACTTCTCCCGCTTCAAGTTTTTCGACCGGAACTGAAAAAGGGGCGAACTTGCCCATGCGTAAGACTTCGTAGTCCCTGTCAGTTACCATAAATTTTATATATTCGCCTTTTTTCAAGGCCCCATCCATCATTCGTACCAGCACCACAACCCCTTGGTAAGGGTCAAACCACGAATCAAAAATCAAGGCCCGCAGGGTTAGACTGCGATCCGCCTTGGGAGGAGGAATGCGCTGAACAATAGCCTCGAGAATATCAATAATACCAATGCGCTCTTTTGCCGAAGCCATGATGGCATTGGACGCATCCAAACCAACCGCATCTTGGATTTGCTGCTTAACCCCCTCAGGATCAGCGGTTGGCAAATCAATTTTATTCAAAACTGGAATAATTTCTAAACTATTTTCAAGTGCCAAATAGACGTTCGCCAGAGTCTGCGCCTCTACGCCCTGGGCCGCATCAACGACCAGTATGGCCCCTTCACAGGCAGCCAAAGAGCGCGAGACCTCATAGCTAAAATCCACATGCCCCGGGGTATCAATGAGATTGATCTGGTACTCATTCCCATCTTTGCTTTTATAACTAAGGCACACTGTCTGCGCCTTGATGGTGATGCCGCGCTCGCGCTCAATGTCCATGCTGTCTAGGAATTGAGCTTTCTCTTCACGTGCTGACAAAGAGCCTGTCTCTGACATAAGCGCATCGGCCAAGGTTGATTTACCGTGGTCGATGTGGGCGATGATGGAAAAATTTCGAATATACTTGGGATCCATTTAAGAGAGAGTCTTAACGAGATCCTTCAGTTGTTCAACCTTGTTTGTATTTTCCCAGCTAAATTCATTGCGACCGAAGTGGCCATAGGAAGCTGTCTTCGCATAAATCGGCTTAAGAAGATCCAAATCAGCGACAATGCGAGCTGGGCGCAAATCCCAGATCTGTCGGACCGCTTTTTCTAGAATCTCTGGACCAACTTTTGAAGTCCCATAGTCGTTGACGTTAATACTAACGGGCTGAGCAACACCGATCGCATAAGCCACTTGAACCAAACATCGATCTGCCAAGCCTGCGGCAACGATGTTTTTAGCAACATGCCTTGCTGCATAGGCAGCTGAACGATCCACTTTTGAAGGATCCTTTCCAGAAAAAGCACCCCCACCATGGGCCCCGTGACCGCCGTAGGTATCGACAATAATTTTTCGGCCAGTTAGACCAGCGTCACCCATTGGGCCACCGATGACAAAACGGCCTGTGGGATTAACCAAAATTTTGGTCTTTGCATCCATCCATTGGGCAGGAATTACCTTTTTCAAGATGGAATCCATCACATACTCTTGAATACGACCGTGCGCGACAGACTCCGAATGCTGAGTGGAAACAACAATTGTATCGATCCGCTTCGCCTTGCCGTTTTCATACTCAACAGTCACTTGTGACTTGGCGTCTGGACGCAACCAATCCACAGCATTCGACTTTCTTTGCGCAGAAAGTTCTTTCAAGATTTTATGAGAAAGTGAAATTGTCAGCGGCATCAGTTCAGCGGTTTCATTCACTGCGTAACCAAACATCAGGCCTTGATCGCCAGCGCCTTGGTCGTCAGAACCTGTTTCTTTGACTCCCATTGCAATATCAGCACTTTGCTGGCCAACGGAAACCATGACGCCGCAAGTTTTATAGTCAAAACCTTTGTCCGTATGGTCATAGCCAATTTTTTCAATTGTCTCTCGTGCAATCTCGCCGAAGTTGACCTTGGCATTTGTGGTAATTTCACCGGCAACCACACAAAGTCCGGTGGTCAAGAGTGTTTCACAGGCAACACGCCCACGGGGATCCTGTGCCAAAATTGCATCTAGGACCGCATCGCTAATTTGATCAGCCATTTTATCTGGGTGACCTTCAGAAACGGACTCACTTGTGAATAAATAGTTTTTGAGTTGAGACATACCTGACCCCTTTTGCTAGTTGCATTTTTTCAGTTTCGCAAGCTAGCAAAGGCGTGTCAGGCTGGTCAATGACAATGAATCGAAGCTTCGAACCCTTATCCCGATTTCTTATTGAAGAAGGGCGCATTGTCATACTCAAGACGCTCGTTTACCCGCTTAATTCGAGCCTCTTTGGTGCGCTCCCATTTACTATGATCCTGAAGCCTATCTTTGCGCCTTGAGAACTGCTTGTTTAGTTTTTCAGCAACCATATCTACAGCGATATACAACGTGTCCCCCTTTGCGATGGCCTTAAAGTGGGAATCCGGATTTTTCACGGAAACTTCGACTTCGTAATCCTTCTTTCCCATGCGATAGAAGATCTGCCATTGGCTGTCTTTTAGCAATAATCGCCCAATTTTCTCAAACTCAACTTCAGCATACTGTTTGAGGGCTTCTGAGACATCGACCTGCCGAAAATTATGCTTCCACTTCATGACCAACTCCTTTTCGAGGGCCTCCGCGTGACAACCCAGACCTAGTCTTCTCTTATCGGCAAGACCCAACTTTCATTTAGACCCAAACTACGAGAAAATGAAAAAATACGTAGAACCGAACTCATAAGTGAAACTCAAAGGTGAAACTCATAAGATGCACCGTGTAATCATCGGCATTTTCTCAGAATGAGAGAAGTGGAAAATCTGTTATGGCATAGCCGTTGCTGTAACCTTTGATATGGGAGGTGAAATGCATTCTGCGGGCAGCGAAGTAAATTGCCTGAGACAAATTGCCTCGCGGACGAGCTCGTTTTGTTGAATAACTTTTCAAAGGAGAGAATTGTATGAATACAAATATTGGAAAAAATGATCGAATTTATTTACCATTGCACGTTTCAACTATAACCAGAAGAGGTGCAAAATGAGAATTCCAATCGCTTTAAGTTCTGTAGCCGTGCTTTTTCTAAGCCTTAGTTTGCAAGCTGCTGACGCAGCAAAACCTTCTTCAGAAGCACGCGAAAAAATGGCAGCTATGCATGACAAAATGGCGCTTTGCCTACGATCGGATAAGGCGATCAAAGACTGCCATAGTGAAATGCACGAACAGTGCAAGGAACATCAAGGCGAGGGCAGCTGCCCAATGATGGGAAAAATGGGAAAACACCACAAGAACAAACATGGTAGTGACAAGCAGGACGACAATCGGGAAAAAGAATAAAGATAGCTTTTTGACCACGCCGCAAGAGAGGACCCTAGAATACCGACAGTTTTCTAGGGTCGAGAGTTCGTGTCCTACCAGAATGCCTTAGACATAAAATCAGGGTGTAATATCCTGCTTTTATGCGATAAACGGGATCATATATCCCAGAAGTTTTAAGTACCTAAAATCACAAAGTTTTTTTCTTGTTTGGACAGGCCTGACCGCATAGACCAACTCGCACTCCATGGCTTCGGCGGCGTTTGCAAGTGTCGCTAATGTGATGGATTTTGAATGACTTGCGTACTTCTTCGTCGGTTAATTTCTTCATAATTCCTTTTGCAGCTTCCTCCGTTATATTGCAATGTATATATTGCAATCTAACGGAGGAGCAAAAATGTGAATAAATCCGACAAGGGCGCGTCGCCTTTTAACTTTTTTGGCAGAAAAAAATTTGAAGCATTGGTTAAAAAATGGGGCGTTGACAAAGGAGTCCGTGGCTTTTCAACCTGGGAGCTAACCAATGCTCTGATTTCTTGCTTTGTATTGCGGCTTGGCTCTTACCGGGATGTGGAAGCCACGCTGGGTATTGCTGATTCAACTTTTGGCGATGTGCTTCGCTTAAGGAACTCCGGATGAAATACAACGTCTGCCGGGTTTATTGAATTATGTGCAACAGGCTGCCAACAATTTTAAAATAATCAATTTTTTACTTTGGCACCAGAGCTCCAAAGATCGCGAAAGCTTTTGGAGCGAACAACCACTAGAATCAGCGCAATAGAAATAAAAATCATTAAACTTGAAAGCGCATTTAGTTTTGGGGAATGGCCCATTTTCATTGAGGTATAAAGTTTTATTGGCAATGTATCAGAGCCAACCCCGCTGGTAAAAAAAGTAATTAAAAAGTCATCAAAGGACAGGAGAAAACAAAGTAAAAAGGAAGTGAGCAAAGCCGGGCGCAGCAGGGGCAAGGTCACTTTAAAGAGAATAACCCATTCGCTGGCACCAAGGTCCCGAGCGGCATCATTTAGGGACTCATCCATTGATGCAAGGCGGGCTTTAATTGTTAAAATGACAAATGAAATCGTAAATGTCACATGCGCAATGACCACTGTTTGTAAACTCAGTTCAAACTTCAAAATAAAAAACCACGACAGCAATGACAATGCAAAAACCAGCTCTGGCATAACCAAAGACAGCATCGATAACCCCTCCAGCAAGCGCCGACCCTTAAAACCATGGCGGAAAAGTGCCAAAGAGGCCATTGTCCCAAGAGATGTGGAAATGAGACTGCTGACTACGGCTAAAACTAAGCTGCGCGCCAAGGCCTCCAAAAGAGATTGATCTGCGAAGACCTCTTGGTACCACCGAAACGTGAGTATCAGGTTACCTGTTGTTTGATCTATGAATGATCCACCGACCAAATAGAGCATTGGCAAATACAATAGAAATAAAACTGAGACTAAGATCGCGACACAAACCCACGGAGGTTTTGGCCGTAAACGCTCCATTTAAAATTTCCTCTTACGGTTGCCCCAGCTAGAGATCGCCCCTGCCATACTCATCAAAATAACAATCAAAACTACCGACAACGCTGCACCAAATGGCCAATTCCTGGATTTCAAAAATTGCTCGGTAATTAGATTCCCAACCAACATATTCTTTGCGCCACCCAACAGGTCGGGAATGACAAACTCCCCCATTGTGGGAATAAAAACTAACAATATACCACCGGCAATGGCGGCCTTGGTATTTGGCAACAGGACTCGATAGAACGCTGTCCAGTGACCACCACCTAAATCGTAATTGGCTTCTAGCAAGTTGAAATCAAACTTTTCTAAAGCTGCAAACAACGGGAAAACCATAAAGGGCAAATAAGTCGTCACCATGCCGTAAAGAACCAAAGTTTGATTTTGCGAAAAAGCGAAGGGGTCATGCGAAATCCCCATCGACCTGAGCAAAGCCAAAAGGGGGCCATCAAAACCAACAAAAAGGCGAATCGCGTAAACACGAATAATTAAATTCATTAGGAATGGAATCGCCATCAAGACGACCAGCAAGTTTCGATATCTTGCACTGACGGCAGCCATTGCCCAGGCCATTGGATACCCAATGGCCAAGCACAAGATGCTGGTTACAACTGAAAGTCGTAGGCTTTTTACAAAAATTTCGAAATAAACAGGATCCTGAACTCGACGATAGGAATCAAGAGTCAGCTTCCACTCAATACCGCCATAAATACCTTTAGTTAAAACACTTGTAATCAAAATCAAACAAAGAGGGCCACAAATAAAAAGTATAAACCAAACTAAAGCGGGGTACCCAAGCCACTGAGGATCGATATCAATTTTCTTTCTCACTTATTTCTTTCTCACTTACAAAGACCTGCAAAAAGGAATGTATCCTTGGCCTCAAAAGATAAATAGACCTGAGACCCAATAGCAACTGTTGGCGATTGCGGACTGACCAGTGCTTTAACCAGGTGATTTCCGGCGACTTCCACAATGACTTCGATCTGCGTACCGCGAAATACGGTCTCGGCCACACGCCCGGCAGCCCAATTTCCTAACGGCGGGGCCTCTTGCAGTAAACACACTTTCTCTGGCCGAACCATGGCAAAAACTTCGTCCGAACCCACACCACAGGACTTTGCTCGCGCCTTTATAAAGTGATCATGATAGCGAACATTGGCGTAACCATCCAAGACTTCAACGAAATGCCCCTCAAGGGTGATCATAGAGCCTACAAACTGAGCGGTGAACAGGGTTTGCGGGTCCTCATAGAGATCCTTAGGCGCGCTGACTTGCTCGATCCGCCCTCCGCTCATCACAGCCACCCGATCAGAAAGGGCGAGAGCCTCTTCTTGATCATGAGTGACGTAAATAAAGGTCAATCCGAGCCTTCTTTGCAGTAGTTTGAGTTCAGCCTGCATATGCTCCCGAAGCTTTTGATCCAATGCCGATAGAGGTTCGTCCAAAAGTAAAACCTTGGGCTGGTTGACCAGAGCCCTAGCTATAGCCACCCGTTGGCATTGGCCACCAGAAAGTGTTTCAGGCAAACGGTCACGAAATGTCAGCATATTGACCAAGGCTAAAGACTCTGCAATTCGCTTCTGAACCTCAGTGGTTGGCAACTTCTTAAGCTGCAGCCCAAAAGCGACGTTTTCGGCAACCGTTAAATGTGGAAAAAGAGCATAGCGCTGGAAAACCATATTGAAAGGACGCGCTTGCGGCGAAAGGCCTTCAATGCTTTTACCGTCTAGCAAAATTTGGCCGGTGGAAACCGTTTCTAAACCTGCAATCATCCGCAGCAGCGTTGTCTTGCCGCAGCCGCTGGGGCCTAGAATAGAGAAAAACTCGCCCTCGCGGATCCTTAAATCAAGGTCATCCACAACGACTTCGTCAGCAAACTTTTTTGTCACTTTTTTCAGCTCGAGCATCTGCGGACATACATAAGTATAAATGCGTCAGAAGTCTACTCCCACTTGTGCTGTTGACAAAAATTCCAACAGTCCACTAAATTCCGGCCACCTTTTGAATTCAGGAGATATTTATGAAATTGCGCTTTGCAAATGATTCACTTTTTGTCCGCGGCCTGCTTGCGTGTGGTACGATTTTCACGCTGTTCAATGGCTGCACTGACAAAACGCAGTCAAAAAAGGAAGTGAACCTGGCTATTTGGGGGAATTACCTTCCCCCGGAAACACAAAAGGAATTTAGCGATAAAACTGGAATTAAAATCAATATTACCAACTACTCTTCCAACGAAGAGCTTTTGGCAAAGGTTCAGTCTGGAGCTTCTGGTTTGGATGTGGCCGTGCCGTCTGACTACATGGTTGATATCATGATTAAGCAAAATCTGCTAAAACCCCTGGAGATTAACAAAATCGAGTCCCTTAAAGAGCTCTCTGCAGAGTTCATGAACCAGTCTTTTGATCCCGGCAATAAATTCTCGCTACCCTATGCGTGGGCGACAACTGGAATTGCCTACAATACCGAGCTCTTGCCAAAGGGAGTCACCAACTGGAAAGCGCTATTTGCCGATGCCGCGATGGCAGGGAAGATTTCCCTGCTTGATGATGTTCGTGAAGTAATGGCGGTGGCCCTAAAGTATAACGGCAACTCGGTCAACTCGACGAACGATGCTGAAATTAACAAAGCCAAAGAGTTTCTTAAATCTATCAAACCTAAAATTAAGATGTTTCGCTCAGACACAATTGAAGCTCTTTTAAGCAAAGAAATCGTTGCTGCCCATTCGTACTCCACCGATGCCAATCAAGCCGTTGTCAAAAGTGGTGGGAAAATCGCCTACATTATTCCCACAGAGGGCGGCACGCGGTCGATTGACAACTTAGTTATATTAAAAGGCGCAATGAACCAGGAGGCCGCGTTAGCTCTTATTAATTTTCTTCTGAGCCCGTCGGTTAATGTCGAATTTGTCTCGCGGATACAGGCAGGCCCTGTCTTAAGAGGCACAAAGGCTAAACTTCCAATGGCACTGCAAAACAATAAAGGACTTTTTCCGAGTCAGGAAACCTGGGGCAAACTTGAGCGAATTACAGATCTGGGAGAAAAAACCGAGCTCTACGACAAAGCGTGGACCGAAGTCAAAACTCGATAGCCTTGTTCTGTGATCCTAATACATATTCTTTCGTCGGCTGGAAGGAAGGATCTTCAGCATATCCCGATATTTGGCGACCGTCCGTCGTGCGATTTGGATACCTTCTTTTTTTAGAACGTCGACAATCTGCTGATCGGATAGTGGATTCTTAACATCCTCTTTCGCAATCAGCGCCTTTATTTTTAACTTCACGGATTCACTAGCTAAAGAATCACCATCTGTGGTCGAAATCCCAGAGTTAAAAAAATATTTCAGCTCAAAAATTCCTTGAGGGGTGTGAACATATTTTGATGTTGTGACTCGGCTGACTGTTGATTCATGCATCCCAATGTCATTGGCAATATCTCGTAAAACCATCGGTTTAATAAATCCGGCTCCTTTATCAAGGAACTCCCGTTGATGTTTTACAATGCTATCGGTGACTTTGTAAATTGTCCGCTGCCGCTGATGGATCGATTTAATAAGCCAAACAGCCGAACGAAGCTTGTCTTGAATGTATTCTTGTGTTTTTCCAGTTTTATCTTTTCCTTGAAGCATATTTTTATAGAAGTTCGAAATTTTTAGCCTTGGCAGGCCATCTTCGTTTAATGAAACCATGTAGTCGTCGCCAACTTTATAAACATAAACGTCCGGGGTAACATACTGAGTTTCAGTGGGCGCGTATTGGCGACCTGGTTTGGGATCCATGGTGTAAATAATTTTGCACATTTCTACGATCTCGCGCACATCACAGCCCATTGCTTTTGCGATATTTTCGTAGTTCTTTCTTTCCAAGTCCTTAAGATGATTCTGGATCAATGCGACAAGGTCTTTCGTGTCTTCTTCGATGGCCTTAGCCTGAATCAGTAAACACTCCCTGAGATCTCTGGCCCCTACGCCTGGCGGGTCAAATTCGTGAATAACGGTGAGGACATCTTCCATTT
>CALQIT020000082.1 GCA_943330705.2 Streptomyces griseus | reverse complement strand
CGGCAAAACACTTGCTATCGGTCTTCATCAGTTCGGACCCTACGTAGTCTATACTTGTCTCAGTGCCTGCGCGTTGCAGCACGGTTTGCAGCTTTTACTTCGGTGCGCCTTTTCAAGCGATCATTAGAACTATTGATAATTTATCGAAACAGCTCCACAATAAGTTGTGGATTCAATTGATAATAAAGGCAAAGCGCAGGCATTGATTAACCAGATCAGTGCCTTTCGAGAGGAATTAGCTCGGCTGAAGAAGCTTAAGGATTTCTCATTGCCTCAAGAGACTGAGAAAACGATTTTAGCCAACCAAGATGAAATCATTCATGAGATGCAAAAAAGGTTTTTGGTCGATGTCAATGTATCCGAAGCGCGACTGAGCCTTGGTATTCGTGTTGCATCAGCATTGGGCGCGATAGCGCTGAGCCTGGCCGTGTACTTCCTCTTCAGTGAATTCTGGGACAAATTCCCAACAGCGTTCAGAGCTGGCATCGCGACGACAGCTCCGATCCTTTCGGTCTTGGCAACTTTCTTTGTGATGTCTCGTGATCGCACAGGGTATTTCGGATCAATCTTTGGCTTGTTGACCTTTTGCTTAATAATCTTAAATCTTGTCCTTCTAGGGAATACTTTCGTTCTTCCGTCATCACCCCGAGCATTTTTAGTATGGGGAGCGACTGGTTTAATTTTGGCGTATAGTTTTGGCTTTAGACTGCTTCTATACGCCGGTTTGCTCAGTCTCCTTGGATACTTGTCGGCAGAAGTTGGAACATGGTCAGGATGTTATTGGCTCGACTTTGGAGAAAGACCCGAAAACTTTCTCCTCGCAGGGGTGTTGATCACTGCAGGATTCAAAATTCCCAGTAGGGGCGAACACTCGTCCTTCCCTGTTGCGTACAAGGTAATTGGACTTCTGACTTTATTTTTTTCGGTTCTGATTCTTTCGAATTGGGGCGCTTCGAGCTACTTATCTTGGGAAATCAAATCAATCGAAAACTTTTACCAAATCATTGGTTTCCTGTTGTGGGGAGCGATGATTTTTTTCGGTATCAAGCGGAGCGATTCTTATTTTTCGAACATGGGAATCGTATTTTTCACGGTCCAGCTCTACTCCAAAGTGTACGATTGGTTTTGGGATTGGATGCCAAAATATCTCTTTTTCTTCTTAGTGTTTTTGATTTTTCTTTTGGCCTTGCTCGTCCTTTCACGTCTTCGAAAGTATCGTATTGAAAGGACCACAGTATGAGTAAACGCTGGCAAATCGGAGTGCTGTCAGTGATAGCACTCTTTATAGTTACGAATTTTACAATTTACTTAAAAGTATACTTAGACCGTAGAGGTGAGCCTCTATACCAAGTCTCTTTGAGTGCAGACGAAATGCATTTTCCATATTCCAATCACAGGCCTGAAATTTCCTTCTCAGCAGGAGAGCTTGGTTTAGATGTCAACTCTGGGCCTTGGATTGAAGCGCACAGCAGCTTGAAGTCGCTTCAGGCCCTTGGGTATTGCAATGAACCTTCTGAAAGCAAAAGAAATCAGAAGAAAAAGGCAATATTCGCGCTGATCGAATTAGGCGGTTCCAGTTTTAGTACTCTAAAGGAAGAAAAAAAGAAGGAATGGGAAAAGTGCGTTGAGGAAGCGAAGAAGGAGAAACCCAAAGATCCAAAAGCATGTGATTGGAGAGAGGGCGACTATACTCATTTGTCACGGTTGATGTTGAAAGAAATTTTCTTCAACGAAGAGGATCTAAAACCATTTGAATCCGAGGGAAATAGATACCTAGTCCTCAGAGGAACCCTCCACATGTATGGTTGCCCTACAAATTCCATAAAGGTCCAACCCTATATTTCCTTGGAGTCGCGGTTTAGTGTCCCGGATCAGTTCAAACGCGATGTTGATCGAGCCACCAAAGATGGCTCAAAAGCACGTCCATTAGAGGCTGCAATTGCTGTGGGTCATGAATTTCTTTTAAGGCTTCAAAGCTTCAAGTTTTAGGAGCGTGAGTGAACTTTCAAAAAAGAATGTTCTTTAAAGCAAATGTCCTGCGTCGCTCTTATTGTCGACGGTCAGGCTTGATTACCGTGCTGTTTTTTGAGTTCTTTTTGTTGTCAGCTAGCCGTTCCGCTCATGCTGGAGACTACAGTTCATTACGTGAAGGCGACATAATCTTTCACACGTCACGTTCCTCCCAAAGCCAAGCGATTCAACTGTCAACTCACTCCAAGTATAGTCATGTTGGAGTGATTTTTAGAAAAAACAAACAACTCGTCGTCCTCGAAGCTGTACAGCCTGTGAAGTATACGCTTATTCAAAAATGGGTGGACCGCGGAGAACGGAAACATTTTGTTGTTATGCGGCTTAAGCGAGCCGATACCATTTTGTCTTCCGATGCAGTTTTGAAGTTGAAAGCCGTAGGCGAAAGTTTTTTAGGCAAACCCTATGATTTCTTTTTCGAATGGAAAGACGACAGGATTTATTGCTCTGAACTGGTGTGGAAAGCCTATGATCGAGCACTAGGTATTCAGCTCGGAAGTCTTCAGAAAATGTCGGAATTTGATTTGTCTGCAAAGCCGGTCAAGAAAAAACTCCACGAGCGCTATGGAGACAAGATCCCATTGGGCGAATCGGTCATCTCGCCTGCAAGAATCTTTGAATCGGATTTATTGACTAAAGTTCTGGAGAGATAGTCTTACTTCTTCAAACCCGATAAAAAGCTCGCAACAGCGGGCCAATATTCTGGGAAATTATCCAAGTTGTTATGATCTCCACCTTGAAAAATAACTAGCCGGGCTTGAGGCTTAAGCTCGCTCAAGAATTTCCCATGCTTAAACGGAATAACGCTATCTGACGTACCGTGAAGAATGAGAACAGGTGTGGAATCAACAGATGGCAACAGTTTTTCATTATCGAGATCAAATCGCGAAAAAAATTCTGGCAAGAATGGGTAAATTTCATGCCCGAGTTTAGCAATGCTGCGATAGGGCGTTTCTAAAATTAATCCGGCTGGACGTTTTTCAAACGCCAAAGCTGTTGCTATCCCTGAACCAACACTCCGACCGAATAGCACCAGAGGTAGTTGTGGTTTTTCTCTCGATATTTCGTCACGGAGGGCGCGTCCCATTTCGATCAATACCTTTTCGTTTTTTGGTAATGGACCTGTGCTTTTCCCGTATCCAGGAAAATCCATGATCCACACACCCCAACCAGTATTTTTTGCAATATCAGAAGCGGCAAATCCCCAATCTTTTAAGCTGCCAGCATTGCCATGAAAATAAAGTACTAGGCCTTTTGTGCTGCCAGGATTGAAGGCCAAATAATTGATGCTTCCACCCGAGCCGAGCTTGATGTTGGATTCTCGAACCTCTCCCGGAAAGCTGAACTTAAAATTGTCTGGTAAAACTTCGGGGAAAAAGAGCACCTTCTCTTGATTAAAATAAAATAGCCCGATTCCAATGGAAGCTAACAGCAGAACGCAGCCTGATAACACAACTAATCTTCTAACAAGTTTCATGTTTAAACTCATACTCTATCCGTTTAGGATAGCTTATAGTGTACTGAATGCAGAAGCTTTTTAACTCTATAGGACTATTTGTCATTGCCGCGCTGATGTCAGGCTTATTTGGAATCTTTCATGATCAAATCAGCTTCTCTGTTTCGCATGAGTATTTTACTAGATTCAAGTTTGAGCAGTTTCAAGTTCCAACGGCGCTTCCTCTTCGAGCAGGAGCTGCCATAGTTGGGTTTCAAGCGACCTGGTGGATGGCTTTCCCGATTTTTCTGTTTGTCATTGTGCCATCTTTTTTCTTTCCTCGTCCAAAGCAACAATTTGAATTCACCGTGAGGGCTTTCGTGTGGCTTCTTGCCATTACCGCAGTATTTAGCCTCGGCGGGCTCTTCGTGGGAACGCTATGTACGCGAGAGTTTGATATTAGCACCTATGCATCTTGGCGACTTCCTGACAATCTTATGGATGCTCAGGCCTTTGTCCGCGCTGGATGGATGCACAATTCAAGTTATCTAGGGGCGGCCATCGCAATGATCGCAATGTGTATTCGTCAGATTAAAGATGTAAAGAGACTGCGCCGCTCTCAGGAATAATTCGCGAAGCGTCTTACGGCCGCCATGAATCCCAAAATTTCCAATTGTCTCGTTCTTTGGGGTTGCGATCTTCGTCCGACTGAAAGATTTCAGCAATATCCTCAATTGAAAATGGAAGATCATCGTTGCCCCTCATCGCAATGATCGCCGAAGAATTTGACAAAAGGATCTTCTCAAAGACCTTGCCGTCTTTCGTGCGTATCGTGACCTGGGCTCCGCCGTTAGCAAATTCTTCAAAAGAGGAAACTTTATCGATCCACTTCTTCGGAAGAGTGTATTTGTGTTTCATCCTATTTCGATCCTTTATGCCACCCGCAAACATTGCCTTCTTCGTCATCAAAGGGCTTCCAAAGTGCTGTAGCGACATCTTGTAAAAAGGAGACTTCGCATGCATCGACAACTTTAGCATTCTTCCAAACAGCTTTCGGTTGATCGCAAATCCCTCTTCCGAAGTCTGAGAAATACTCTTTTACAGATTCTGAAAGATGTTTGGCATTCGAGTTCGATGCATTAGGCAGCTTCGATTTTTGCTGGAGACTAAGCGTCTTGGCCTCAATTGCCTTACCTAGCGAATCCCAATATCCCACTAGAGTTTGCCTGCAGGTTGAAAGGCAAGAGCCACAAATGCTTCCTTCACACTGCTCATCGAAAAACTTAAGACAGAACTTTTCCAATGCGGCTTTGTAAGAAACGTTCAAAGCCTCCAAGGCTTGATACTGTTTTGGATCAGAGGATTTTAGTCCCGTCAGACGTTGTGCAGTTTTTTTATCGGAAGCTTCTTTCTCACAGCGAGCAACTGTCGCCAAATAGAATCGCATAGACATGTTGTCCTGGTTCATACATTGCTTTTCGAACTTTCCAAGCTGTTTATCGCAGTCTGCAGTTGATGTTGCTTGGTATTTTAATTCATCGCACTTAATCCACTTTGACGTGTCATTTTCCGCATTCGCCGGAGTGCCGCTCAAAATAAAAAACAAGTGGGCTAAAAGTACTATGAGGAGTTTTCGTCGCATTGAGAAAGTGTAACTTGACTTTGGATGTTGGGCTAGTCTTTTGAAGTCATGTCATTTTCGGCTTGAAGCTTGCCGTCAGGCCTAAGGCTCTTAGGGCAAAAAAACAATTCTCCTGAAGTCTTCCAGGCAACTGGGTGCCATTCGGTAGTGAGCAAGACATCAGCCTTGCGGCCTGTTCATTTGATCGTTTGTTTCTAGGAACCCCATTTTGATTCATTTGCCGTTTTGATTGGAGCCCGCGCATTTCCCCCAACGGCCTTTTTCCGCCCAAGCCGCAAAGACTCGTGCCAGGCCCTTCGGGCTTTTCTGTCACTCTCTTTTGCGCGGGGAAGGCTTGGTCGGGGCCGCCTCCTCCAAAGCGCTTTTTTTTCATCTTCACCCCTCGCCTTGGGCGAGAGGGGATGAAGCGAAAAAACATCCTCAAAACAACAAACAAACCAAATGGAGATAAAAACATGGAAACAAACAATCAAATCGCTAACGAACAATCTTCTAACAATACCGAGCGCTCGGGCTTCTACACGAAAGTAATGCCAGTGCTCTCCAAAGACGGAGAATATATCTACTTCTTCCTTGGCGACATGACTGTCACAGAGCACGCAAACCGATTCAAAGGCTTGCTTGGAATTGAATACACTCCGAAGCAACAAGGCGAGAAGTCTAAGCCGACACGTCGCACAGGCCTTCATGCCACGATCGAACTTTCTCTCTCGAAGAATAAAGAGTGGATCACGATCTATCTGCCGGGAAACCTCGGCAAGATCAGTAACCACGTGAACGCTTACAAGCACATCTTCGGAGTCGAATACACGAAGAAGTCTAAGGCGGCAGCTTAACCAAATCGGCCCGGCTCGCGCATCATCGCGGGTCGGGCCAAATTTAAATTTTCAAATTGAAATCCTGCGAAACCAAGATTGCACCTATGCAAGTTTTTTAGCCGGACTTGTTGTGTCCATTGACTTTAGTAGTGGGAAAATCGTCTGAAGCTGTTCAACTGTCAGCCTAGTTAGAATTGTCGCGCATTCATCGCGCATTTCGAAGCTCGTTTTATCTCCCGAAAGTTCACGTTGGAGGTGTTCCATTGTGAATCCGAGACGCGAAATGATGTGCCGAACTCGTTTCTCCGAAAGCTCAACACGACCATTTTCAATTTGACCGAACTGGCACCTGGCATATCCGCATTTAAAGGATGCATTCTCTTGGGATATTCCCGCAAGATGGCGCAGGCTGATAATAGCTCGAACCTTTCGGTCAACTATCTTCTTGTAACTTCGTCGGAGATTTTTGTGTTCGATGATCTTAAGCGGCGGTGCAGCTTTTTCGGTTGTATTGAGTGCATCGACCTTACCGGCCTTGATCTTTTCGTACTGGCTCCTTGAAAGCTTATAGGCCGCACAAAAGTCATCAATTCGTGCATCTGTAAGTTGCACTCGTCCGTTTTCAATTGCTTCAATCTGCTTTCCAGAAAGCGACAGAAGGAGTCCTGCTTGAGCGCGCGTGTATCTTCTCAACTCGCGCACTTTTCGTATCGTGATTGTGTCGTCTGTAATTACTTTCTGCATGTGCCTGGGAATAAGATTTTGAGTCATGTTTTGTTTCCTCCGTGGTGGAGTGAACGCGTTCGCAGCCAGCGTGACGCTGGACAGACATCTGCCAGCGTTACGCTAGAAACGTTTCACTCGTGTTGTTAAGGGGTTGTTCCGACGGAGGTGCTAATTATGACTTGCTAATAACGGGCGCTAATCGCCTAGCCAAAACCCTAGCCATATCTAGCCAAACTGAGAAATTCTGAGAAACGTCGAGAAATTTCTGAAGAAGCGAACTCGATGCAACTGATGAAAACTAATAGTTATTAGTTTTAGAGACATAAAAGAAACCGGCTTATTAGGCCGGGTTTACCATTTGGGAAAATGGTGGACCTTACAGGGATCGAACCTGCGACCTGTTGAATGCCATCCAACCGCTCTCCCAGCTGAGCTAAAGGCCCACTTGTAATGCTCGATAATTAATATTACGCAGGAAGTAGAGTTACAAGCTCTAACTTTTCTGGTTGATATTGGCGGACATTTTGGACTCTAATTGAGACCTACGCGGATTTGAAATGGAGCATAGAATGATTTATCGAATCGTCTTTGGGTTTTTCTTAATTTTGGTTGGTTTTTCGGCGCAAAGTAAGGAACTTGGTAATCGTTTGGGGATTGGTTTTCGCAATGCTTATTCCTTTGATTTGCCAAGTCTTTCAACAATCTATTATCCCTCGCCGGATACAGGCGTGGTTGGTGCGGTTGGTATTGACACCGAAAAGGATGCTTCCAAATCGGCTTTTTCCATTGGGGTTCGGCGCATTTTATTCAAAGAAGAAAATATGAACTTCTTTATGGGTGGGCAGCTATCCATGTTGTCGCACGAGTCCTTGTCGGGGACTGATTCGGGTTTTGAAGTTTCAGCCCTGGTCGGCGGCGAATTTTTTATGCAGGGCCTGGATAGCCTAGGACTTAGTTTCGAGTCCGGAGTGGCCGTTACCAGTGTTAAAAGGGTTCGTTTTCGTACGGTAGGGGATCATTTTTTTCGAGCCGGCATGATTTTCTACTTTTAATTTAGGAGTTCGCCATGAAGCAAATTGTTCTTTCAGAAAAAGCACCAGCACCCATTGGGCCCTATTCACAGGCGGTCCAGTTTAAAGATATTCTTTTTTGCTCTGGGCAAATCGCTTTGGATCCGATTTCGGGTCAGGTTGTTCCCGGTGGTGTTAAGGAGCAAACAGAACAGGTCCTTAAAAATATTGAAGCCGTACTTGCCGCCGCCCACTTGCAGTTTTTTCATATCGTGAAGGCGACAATTTTTCTGACCGACATGAATGACTTCGGCGTTGTAAATGAAGTTTATGCAAAATATTTTGCGAAAGAGCCTCCTGCTCGTTCAACGGTGGCCGTCGCTGGGCTGCCTAAGGGTGTGAAGGTTGAAATCGAAGTCATTGCCTGCCGCCAATAGGAAACGAGCCCTATGGGCTGTAGGGCTGCTTGCGACCCTGATTCTAGGGATTATATTTTTTGCACGCGAGTATAAGCAAATCGTGCGTGAAGAGGTCTCGTCGTGGAAGAAAGATGTGACTGCAGATTGTGCTGTCGTCTTGACGGGTGGCTCGAACCGGGTTCGCGAAGGCTTTGATTTGTTGTCCCGCGGGCAAATCCGAAAGCTAATCATTTCAGGAGTTAACTCAAGCTCGCAGCTGCGGGAGATCATGCCCCTTTGGTCCTTTTACGGTGACATCAACGAAAAGGATATCGTCCTCGAGCGGCGATCCTTAACCACCTACGGAAACGCCCAACAGACCCTGCCTTTGGTCGAGGCCCTGCAATGTCGGGATATTGCCTTAGTGACCTCAAGTTTGCATATGTTTCGTGCCTATCGCACATTTGTTGCGTCCTATCCCTCGCAGGTATTGATTTACCCGCATTCTGTAAATTCAGGACGGGGCGAGTCCGATCTTTTGGAGATTGCGACTGAAGTCTTGAAATCTCTATTTTACGCTCTTTGGGCTTATTAATCAGCGACCTCTTCCGATACGTAAGAAGGGCATTGCAAGCCCGCGGGAGAACGAGCAATGGGTTTTATTTTTGCTCAGATTGATGGAGTAGGTCGCTCGATTGTGAAAAACATCGAGTATACACTTCATGTTTTGATGATGGTCTATCTATCACTTCGCGCCACAATTCTTGACCACGCGCAAGGTCTGCGAACAATTTTCGGTGTTATTTCGGCACAGATTTATTTTACTGGTTTTCAGGCTATACCCCTGATTACTGTTTTGGCGCTGGGAGCTGGCGGAATCACAATTCTGCAGTCGTCGTCGCAGCTCAGTTTATTGGGTGGATCTAGCATGATTGGTAATTTGCTTGTGGCCATCGTTGTCCGCGAACTGGGCCCGCTGATGACCGCCTTGGTGGTGATCGCAAGATCGGGAACGGCCGTCGCATCCGAGGTCGGAAATATGCGCGCCAACCGCGAGATCGAAGCCCTCGAGTCCCTGGGAATCAATCCACTTAGTTATATTGTTTTCCCGCGGATCGTGGGCGGTGTCATCAGCGTGGTTTGTTTGGCTTTTTATTTTATAACTATTGCTTTGGTCGGTGGGTTTTTGATCACGCGCTTGATTCAGGATATGTCTTTTAATTTCTACATGAATTCTTTGACCAACGCCATTGCCTTTGAGGACATTTGGATCTTTCTTCTAAAGAATACCTTTAGCGGCATGATTATCTTTGTGGTCTCTTGCTATCAGGGTCTATCGGTTAAGCGCAGTCACACCGAGGTCCCAATCGTCACGACCCAGGCCGTAGTGAACAGCATTATTTACGTCGTGGTTTTTAATCTTACGGTTACATCTTTGTTTTATCTCAACCAGCTCATGAAACTGGGGGTCTTGTAATGGTACTTGGAACTTTGTTTGGAACGTTGCCAAAAATTACTAGCTTGCAATTTAAGAATCTTAGCTTTGCTTACGAAGGGCATGATTCATTATTTCAGAATGTTGAGTTCGATTTTCCGACCAATGAAATTGTCTGGGTGAAGGCCGATTCAGGATCCGGCCGCTCGAGTTTACTGCAGCTGATGGCTGGCCTACAGATGCCCAGTAAGGGAAGCTATTTTATCAACGAGCACAACGTAACTGAAATGACTTTTGAGGAGTTTCTTCCCTATCGATTGGCGATTGGTTACAGCTTTGACTTTGGTGGTCTAATTAACAATCGAACCTTGATGGAAAACTGCACTTTAGCACTCTTGTATCATAAGATTTGCTCGCACCATGAGGCCGACGATAAAGTTAAATACTTCTTTGATAAAATGGGGGTTTCAAAACACCTCGACAAACGCCCGGCTCTGGTTCCCGGCGGGGTGCGAAAGTTAACCTGTCTGTTGCGCGCTTTGATTCTCGAGCCACAAATGCTGCTGCTAGATGACCCTTCGGTGGGTTTGGGGCAAGACACGATTTTGAAATACTTTGACCTGATCAATGATTTGCGTCGGCAGGGTCGAGCAAAGCACGTGTTCATCAGTTCTTTTGATGACAAATTAATGGGCCTTTTAGACCACCGCGAGATCTTCATTGAAGAAGGACAACTTCACAAACATCCAGATGAGTTTGAAAAGAAGGTAGTCAACTTATGATGAGGGTAAAATTTAATAAATTCGAGAGGGTGGCCGGTATCTTTGTCGGCTTGGCTTTTTTTGGATTTCTTATTTTTATGGCCAGTGTTGCGGTCAAGCAAGGCTGGTTTGAAACCAAAGTCTATTACTACACGGTTTTCCAAAATGCCGATGGAGTTCACACCGGAACAACTGTGCAGATGGCTGGATTGAAAGCTGGAAGTGTGGAAGATGTAGAGCTTTTGAGCGACAATTCAATTCACGTGCGTTTTTACGTTCTTTCAAAATTCCGAGAAAAAATTAAGGCGGACTCAACCACCCAGCTGGTTCGACCCTTTATTATCGGCGAGCGCGTCTTAGAAGTTGCCGTCGGCAGCGAACAAGCGAAACTTGTAACGGGTGATGGAAAAGTCCCTTCCGTTGAAACCGTCGACCTGATGACCCTGATGAGCGGAAAACAAATCGGTAAGCATTTAAACTTGGTCAGTGGAATGCTGGACAATATGCGGGTGCTGGCTGAAGCATTTTTTGATAAAAATCGAACTCAGTCATTTATCAAAATGTTTGACCGCATTGATCCCTTGATTCGCAACATGAACGTCATGGCCCAAGAAGTCGTTAAGCTTGCAAAACAAGCCAATAAAGATGAGCAATTGGGCGTCGTTTTATCCCGGGTAGCGGTGACAACACATGAGTTAAATAAGCTATTGCCACAAATTACCGAGCAAGCTCCACACTTGGTCAAAGATATGTCCGAGATGGTGGCTAATCTTTCGGTATTGACCCAAGAGTTTAAAGTCGTAATTCCGGCCTTGGCAGCCATTGCCCCGGATTTGCCACGCACGACCCGCCGGGCCGTCGAAGCCCTGGACGAAGCTGTCGTCCTTATTAAGTCGATGCAGAAATCCTTTCTCATGAGAGGCAGCGCCAAAGAAGTTCGCGAAGAGGAACTGGCGGCAGAAAAGGAACGCAACCGCAAGAAAGACCTTGAAAGCCTAGATGCAGATCAGAAACGATTGCCTGCCGCGGAATGAGCTGAAAGAATCAGCCCGTGGTCTACGAGTTTTTCAAAAAGTATCTATTTTCACAACGCGCAGGGGCTGTGGTCCGGCGTATCTCTTGGCTAACCATAATTGGCCTGGGAATTTCTGTTGCGTCGTTGGTGTTGGTCATTAGTGTCATGACCGCACTGAATCGCAGCGTTGAAGAACGAACCCTATCCGTCGAGCCCCATTTGACTATTGAATTACCGGGTGTCTCCAAAGTTGAGCTTTTGGAAGTTCATCCTTTGGCCTTAAAATTAAAATTAGTTTCTGGCAATCAGGTTCATGCCTTCGAAATGCAAGATATCATGTTACGCACGATGGATGGCCATTTTGGCGGCGCCATCGCTAGGGGGCTTACTCCGCAAGGATTGGATTTGATTTTAAAGCGAAGTCAAAAAGCAAATCGACGGGAATCCACCGAGCAAACTTTAAATATGGGCGAAGCTGAAATTATCATGGGCACAGATTTGGCAGTATCCATGGGGGTTTTTGAGGGTGATCAGTTGATTGTCGTGCCCTTGGATACACTGCTGCTACCGCAAACCGAAGTTCCAAAGTATGAAAAAGTACGAGTCAAACGAATCGTCAGCACCGCACTGGCCGAGGTGGACTCTAAGAACATTTTCTATATCCGTGGTCAGGCCCTTAAAAAATTGGAGAAGTCCGCAAGCCGCAGAGTGGGTTTAGATGTGTGGTTGCCTGAACCAAAAAATGTCGATCTGGTTAAGGGTCAGCTGCAGACTTTTCCCGAGGCCCAAGTTCAGACTTGGAAAGAAAAGAATTCGGCTTTATTTCTTTCCTTACGCATTGAGAAAGTTGTGATTGGTTTGTTTCTTACTTTGGCCTCGTTGATTGCCGGATTTTCTTTGGTTAGCGTTTTGGTTCTTTTGATTTCCCAAAAACGGCGAGAGATCGGCATCTTGCAGGCCATCGGCATGTCGCCAAATAAAGTTCGGTCGCTTTTTTTAAAAATCGGCTTGTTACTGGCCGGCTGTGGCTTGGGTGGGGGGCTAATTCTTGGCACAGCCGCAAGTCTTTATATCGAATTTCATCCTTTAAATATTTTGCCTGACATTTACTATGATTCTGCCGTGCCTGCTTTTGTTGAATGGCGTTTTGTGATAGCCATTTTTTTAATCGGCGGGGTCCTGGCTTTTCTGGGCAGTAAATTTAGCTCGGCCTCGGCCGCAGTCCTTGGGCCAACCGAAGCCCTGCGCGCCAGAAATTAGCCCGCCGCCAAATCCTCTAGGGCCAGCCTTTTTTGTCACTGTGGTGAATTTTTTCAAGGCAAACTTGGGCCCAACGATCTTGTTTGAACCTATGTTATTATCTGGTCATTCGGAGGTATTTTTATATGAGATATGCCAGCAAAATGAAGCTGTTTCTGATGATACTGGGAATTTTTTGGGCTGCCCGCAGCCTGGCTGCCAGTGATTGTATTAGCGAAATCCGCAAAGCCGATCACTTTGTATCTATTCACGGGGGCAGCACTGCGTCTTCAGATGCCGCGCAGACAGCAATTGGCAAATGCAGCGTCGACTTCACCGATGCTGAGTCCGCTTACTACCAATCGCTGGCAAAGAAATGCCAGGATTCATTTGCAGGAATGGTCGGCACAGCCTCTGATGCAATGAAGTCCGTTTGCCAAATGAATGCTGTTCGCTACCTAATGAGTCTTCAACTGGCTGATTAGCACAGGCAAACCTAAGCACAGGTCAGGCCTGACCTGCATATTTTTCAGTTGTTCAGCAACAGTTGCTGCCGAAAGAAAACTTCCTTTCCGAGCTTTCTTGAGCCAGCCCTGCTGATGGGGAACGAAAGCTTTTATCCGGTCATGTAGAAATGGGCCCAGAGCTGTCGCATCCTCATTTTCACTAAAGTTCGTTAACCAAATTTTGAATGACTTGCGGACTTCTTCGTCGGTTAATTTCTTCATAATTCCTTTTACAGCCCCCTCCGTAAGGTTGCAATATATACATTGCAATCTTACGGAGGCGCAAAAATATGAATAAATCCGACAAGGGCGCGTTGGCTTTTTACTTTTTTGGCAGAAAAAATTTGAAGCATTGGTTAAAAAATGGGATCGCACGCGGGGCTATTTTTTCAAGAATCGGCCATAAACGTCACCAGCCTGCAGTCTAAAACGACAAACCGCTGCAACCCTGGCGTCTTAATTCGAATAAAACCGATTTCTAGCACCCAAATTCATAGGCATGGTTCGTGCTCTCTAAATCACTCGAAACGGATCGTGCTCTCAAAGCTTGTGGATGGTCTGCAACCCAAGG
>CALQIT020000081.1 GCA_943330705.2 Streptomyces griseus | reverse complement strand
GGCGGCATCGGGGTCGCTGCCTCTTACGGACTTTATGAATGCCGAAGCCAAGTCAAAATGCTGGTCCCCGGATTGCCCGCCGCCAAAAAGGGATTGTCCTAAAATTTCCTTTAGATTAACAACCGACAAGGGAGCCTTTGCCTGGGACGTCGACCATTTCTGGCAAAGGGTTTCGACCGCTGAAATTAATTTACGGGCATCACCCCCGGAAAACCCAAGCAAATAGTCGAGGGACTCGGGGTTCAGGATCTCGATTTGGCTGTAGCCCAAATACAAAAATGTGTTGGCTGTAACAGTTTTCAAATCCTGCGCTGAGATATTTTCAAATACGACAAGTCGACAGCGACTAAGGAGCGCCCTATTTAAAGAGTAACTGGGGTTTTCAGTGGTGGCCCCGATCAGGAAAAGATCTCCTTTTTCGAGAAAAGGGAGGAGAATGTCCTGTTGAGCTTTATTCCATCGGTGAATCTCATCAACAAAAACAAGGGTCAAAGTCTGGTATTGAAGCCGCTCGGTGCGGGCCTGATCGCCGATTTCCCGAAGTAATTTAGCACCGGCCTCAACCGCATTTAAAGCGATAAATTTTGCTTTGAAATGACGAGACAAAATATCAGCGACGGTGGTTTTACCACTTCCAGGTGGGCCCCAAAAAATCATGCTGACTGGCGCTTGCAGATTTAACAGTGGCTGGAGCTGCTCTTTGACCCGGGCTTGCCCAACAACCTGAGCTAGCGTTCTTGGCCTTAGCTTTTCTGCCAAAGGGGTTCCCACTAAATCTTGACTAGCAATCGAATTAAAAAGGTCCATTGGGGCGGGAATCTAACCTAACTTAGGCGACGAGGCGAGAACCGTTCGAAGATCATCTGCTGCAAAGCGAAAACAATCTGCACCACACAAAAATCTATTCGCCGAGGTACTTGCTCGAACTGATGGTTGTGAACTGGTAGGGCTCTTCATTTGGAGAATTATCTGCATTCACAATGGAAAAATAGAGCTTCCAGGTGAAGCTGACGGTGCTTGGCTGCTTTACGTCAGTAAATCCAAACCCCGCAAATGGCTCAAAACAATAGTCCTTTCCCCCACGTTCGGCATTATATGGGGGTATAAACCCTGGGTAAAATATTTTCGTATCTCCGGCCTCCAGAAGCATTGTTTCTTCGGTGCCTTCTAAGGTCAGGCTGATATTGAGTTCGCTCATTCCCGAACCCCGACCAGTTACCTTCATAAAGAAAAACCTAAGCTTTTTGTCTGTGGTCGTATTTTTGATGATAAAACCAAACTTCGTAAACGGGCCTTTGACATCAGGTGGCTTATAATGGTCAGCACGACAAGAATAGGTATTCCCAGGGATAATATAGGTTTCTGAGGGGGAAAACAAAACCTCGACAAGGTCATCTTGTTTTGCCCCGCAGGTGGTGAGAAGCGGAGTCAGAACAATCAACAGGATTGAACGCCAGAGCTTTTTTTGTAAACTCTTCATAGAATATCCTCGCTGGCAGCGGCCGCTGGGGCCCCTGGTGCTTCTATCTTTTTATCGCCCTCATCGGCGCCGACATCGCCTAATACCTTTGGTGTAATGAAAATCATCAGCTCGTTCTTTGCCGTTGATATATTCTTATTTTTAAACAACCAGCCGACAATTGGAAGATCCGCCAGAAAAGGGACCTTTGTTGAGCCATCGCCTGCATCAGATTGATATATTCCAGCCAAAACAGCCGTCTGACCGTTTTTTACTAAGACATTCGTATTTGCGGATCGTCCCTCGATCTGCGGAGCCGTCCCGGCCGAGACCTGCCCTGCCGCAAAAGTTCGCGAAAAATCAACCTTTAACAATACCGAACCATCGTAAGTAATTTGCGGAGTCACAGCCAGATTCAGTTGGGTTTTTGCGTAGGTGACAGAGGGATTTGCGGTCGTCGTTGCACTTGAACCGACAGTTACAGAACCTCCTGTATTATAAGGAAGATTTGAGTCTTGACTGATCGTTGCCTGCTGCTGATTTAGGGTTACGACCCTTGGAGATGAAATGACCTTAGCAAAACCCTCGGATTCATAAAGTGACAAGGTTGCTTGCAAGCTGCCGATGACGTCAAAAGTGCCAATACTAAGCTGGGAAAAGAAGGAGGTGTTTGAGCCGGCCCCGGGGGATACACCAAGATTAATGCTTCCATTTTGCTTGCCGGCCTTAAAACCATTTCCGCTAAAGCCCCAATTCAAACCGAAGCTGCGAGTGAACTTTTCATTGGCCTCGACAATTTTACCCTCGATTAGAACCTGGCGAGGGGCCACATCATCGTGCCTAATTTGACGTTCGATGTCCTTGTGGGACTCTTCGGTGTCGGTAATAACTAGGATCTGAACCCGGGGATTCGAGTTTACGACCCCGCGCTTTGAAACATACCCAGCAATACGGCCTTTTTCCTCATCGGCGCCGACAAAACTTAGATAGTATTTTTTTGTAACTAAAGGCGCAAATGACTTTTTGCTTTCGATCATTCGTGCCATCTCATCTAACTCTTTAGACAGATCCGCTTGGGTTGAGATGCGTAGTCCGTTGTCGCCAACTCGAACATAACCAAGCTTTTTCCAACGTAAAATATCCACAAGGGCTTGATCCCACGGAACATCTGTTAATTTTATCGTCAGGGTTTGCTTAATATTTTCATCGAAATAAATATTAAGGCCACTCCATTCGGCCATATATTTATAGAAGAATTCCCTCAGGTCCATATCCACGGTTTCAAAGTTTTGTCGTTCACCGTAAAAATGTTTATTGTTTGTGAGAAATTCTTCCAGCGACTTGGCATCAAGGGGTTTTGCTTCCGCAGGCTTACTTTCGCTGACGACCCCCTCCGCACCACTTGATACTTCTTCGCCCTTTGGCTTGGTATCAATAGCCATAGTTCCCACGACCAACAGACTACTTCCTTCGGTTTGCAGAATTGGATCGCTAGCTCCTTTACGAAGCTGCACGACAACTCGAGCTGTGGATGAACCGGCATTTTGATAGGCATCAATCGAGCCATAGGGACCACTGATGTCTTTGGTTACAAAGGGACGCTTTAGTTTTTCAGGCAGCCTAGCATTTGGAATCTCGACGATAAATTGTCCGGTCTCTTGATTTTTTCGCAGGCTGTAGGATAAGCGGCCATCGCCTTCAATAACGATCGTGCCGCCACTGTCATTGGGGCGATAGCGAATGCTTTTAATTGTGTATTTCATGACAACTGGATCGCTAACGGGAGCGGACTCGGCAACGACCGGAGGTGGCGGCTGGACCTCGGGAGCTGGTGGCTGGACCTCGGGAGCTGGTGGCTGGGTCGTCGGCGTTGGTTGAGTTACTTTTTGCTCTTCTTCGGGCTTGTCGAACTCAGCATCCAAATCTGTAGGTTCTTCCACTGGAGCCTGGGTCGTTGGAGTCGTGGTTTTCTCCTCGACAATATCGAGATTGGCGGGCTCTTCAGCAGCCTGTTCCACGGGAGTCTGTTCTACGAGCGCGGGCTCGGCGGGAGCTTGTTCCACGGACTTTGTTGTTGGACTTGAGTTGTTATCAAACTCGGCAAAGTCATCCTGAAGTTCTTTTTCAAGCGAATCAGAGCTGCTGCCGTCCTGCCCTCGAGCCACCGAGAAACAGTTCATTACTAGTGCCGTCAAAACAAAAAGCCTTACGAATCCATTCATCGGCTTCCTCCCTTATTTATTTAAAATCAATACTCTTGTGATTGCAGTCGAAACCCCATCCACGATGGCTGGTTCTACGATTACAACTTCACCTTCACGAATTAATGCTACAAACCCATTTCCTCGACCAATTTTTGTAAATTTTCGTATCACATGGTATTTTCCAGATGGGTCTTTTATCACCGCACTAGCTTTTTTGTTCCCCCATGAAATCCCAATCAACCTCAATTGCGCTAGATCAAAACCCTGGAGGTCGGTCAAGGCTTGCGAAATTTTATTACCAGCCTCGATAACCGACCCGCCGGGAATGCCCGCTTTTTCTACTTCTGAACCGTAGGGCCGAAAGGGGTCGCGGCGGCCGGTGGGATCGTAGGAAAAACTTTCAACTTGATTCAAGTTCCCTGGAATTTCCAAGGCAGCAGGATTTGATTTCGCTGATCGTTGCTGGCCTGGAGTCTCAAGCGACCTCGTAGCTGATCCGGCGGATGGGTTTAATCCTAGGGCCGGATTTGCTCCGACGGGTGACTGTGAGTAAGACGGAGCCAGAAGACCTGAGGAAACCCAGATCACACAAATAATAGATATTAGAAAAAATAAGATCGAAGCAACTCTACTCATTTTTCTTTCTTTCCGACAAAGCGATAGGCAACCAGATCGCCTTCAAACTGCACAGTGCCGAGCTCTTGACCAGTTCCGCCACCAAGAGAAATTGAAAAATTGCTAACTCTCATAATTCGTTCAGCGGTCGAGATATAGTAAAGAAACATTGTCACCTCAGAAAAGGTCCCTTCAAGAAGCAACTTAAATGGCATTTCTTCTAGAATATCTCTTTGCGAAGGTGGTTTGGGCTCTTGAAGTTTAATATTCACGCCGGTCAGTGCTGCCGTTGTTGAAATAGTCCGCAAAACATCTGAAACGGGTAACTCCTGCGGGATCAGTGCCGTAACTTCCCCGTACTTATCGCCCAAGGACGAAAGCTGAGCTTTTACGGTATCGCTTTCCTTTATCGCGCGCTCGGACTCTTTGACTTTCTCACGCTCTACGTTGACCTCTGCGCCAACTCTACGAATATCGTTTTTTAGGACACTTCCATCGTCAAGAATGAAGTACCAAAAAACAAAAGTCGTAATAAGCATTGCACCAGCAAGCTTTCCGAAGTCCAGGCTGGCAAACCAAAAGAGCAGTCTATTTAGTGCCACTATTGCCCCCTGAACTCTTTATTTCAGTTTCCAAGGTCGCTTCGATTTGAAAATTTTTGCCCACGACAGAACCAAGATTCGCTTCTGAAATACGAATTGTTTTTGTTTCTTTCATAAATACGCTACCGCGCAGCTGTTCTTCAAAGCTTGTCACATCGTTGGAATCAATCGCCGATCCATTGATCTGAAGTTTGACATCCTTAAAGTCCAATCGCGAAAGCCACACCTTTGGGGGGATTCCCTTTTGGATCGTATCTAGAATTCTTACCTCGAGCAGTCGGCCGCGGCGCAAGCGCTCGATAACCTCGATTTTTTCGCGCAGTGATTTTTGTTGTTCTTGAAAATTTTTGGTTGCTGCAACGGCCTCTATGGCCTTCTTGTTTTGGGTTTGCAACTGAGCGAGATCACCATTCAGCGTGACCATCTGTTGTTTTAAATCTGGATTTTGCATGCGCTCAAAGTAAACCCACATCAGCGTCGGACCGAACAAGATCAAAAAAATCTTGAGAACCCCTTGTTTTTGAACCTGATCACTGCCGAATCCTGCCCCAGAACCACTATCTGAAGTTAAAGTGACCGGCGACTGAAGGGATCCTCCCTTGCCAATTCTGACAAGGTTAATTTTTATCATTTGTCACCTGCCGCGCGCAAGCCTAGGCCCATCACAATTGAAGCAAAAGGAGCTATGTCGTTGAGATAGGCTTTGCTAAAATTTTTGTTTCCCATTTTAATTTTTGCAAACGGATTAAATAAATCCACCGGAATTTTCGAGCTTTTTGCAACCGTAGCAAGCAGACCGGGAACACCTGAACCTCCGCCAGTGATAAAAAGCCGAGAAACTGTTTGCCCAATATTACTAGAAAGGAAAAAATCGATTCCTGTTCGGATCTCTTCAGCGACCGCATCGTTTACTGCAGCGAGAGTCGACGCGACTTGTTCTGGGGCATCCGACTTGCGAACAGCGCTCATTTTTAAAGCTTCGGCTTCACTTTGAGTAACACCCATTTCTTTCTGAATTTCGCTGGTATAATTGCCGCCACCGACTTGAAGATCCCGGGCAAAAGCAACATAGCCATCAGTTAAGGCAACAAAATTGGTTACTCCTGATCCGATGTTTAAAATGCCGATTGTCTCATTTTTCGCTTTCCCGTAGTTAATTTCGAAAATATTTGCTAAGGCGAAAGCGCTGACATCCAGAATACTCAATTCGAAACCACCACCTTTGATTGCGTTTGCGTATTGCATAACGATTTCTGTCTGAGCCGCAACAAGGATTAGATCCATCGTTTCTGGCGATGAGGATTTTGGCAGGATATAGTAGTCCAAGTGAATGGTATTGATGTCGAAAGGAATATATTGTTCGGCTTCAAATTTTATTTGCTCGGCAATCATTTTCTTATCCATTTTAGGAATCGAAATCTTTTTGACGATAACTGAATTTCCCCAAATTCCGGTGCTGATACTCTTTCTCTTTGTCCTTAGTTCGGCACGCAGAGCCTGGATTGAACTGGAGATGGCATTGGGATTTGCAAGCTCACCACTGTTGATCGCACCAGGAGGGGTTGGCGCCATAGCAAACGACACCAGCGTGGCTGCCTTGCCGCTGACATCGAGCTCTGCCATCTTGATAAAGCTCGTTCCGATATCAAGTCCTATGACTTTTTTTGATCCAAACATGTTGCGACCAATCCTTGGTGAGATGGACCTTCTTATGATTATTTTGGACTAGACCAGAATTGTCAAATTTGCGGGACTTATGGCTGCTCTAGAGAGGGAAGAAATAGACTAAGGTACCACTTTCCTAGACCTTCTCCACCGAAAATATAGAGCAAGGCACCCAAGGCGAGGTAGGGTCCGAAGGGTATTACTGTTTTCATGCCCTTGCCCCCCCGGGTCGCGGCAACCAGTCCAAAGACAGAACCAATGAGGCTGGAGCTAATAATCGTCATGGGAATAGCCTTCCATCCAAGAACCGCGCCGATCCATCCAAGAAGCTTGATATCACCGCCGCCTAAGCCCTCTTCTTTGCGCAGCAGAAAGTAGAAATAGGCAATTGCCCAAAGAAAACCACCGCCGATAACGACGCCAATGACAGAATCCGAAAAACTGCGATCTGGATTAAGAGCCGCACCGACTAAGCCAATGACTATTCCGCCAAGGGTAAAGACGTCCGGAAGAATAAAGTGATCGATATCGATAAATGTTACGATAACCAGGCCGAAAATAAAGATCAAATATTCAATCAGTACCCATTGCAAACCCACGTAAAGATAGGCCGCGAGAAAGAGACCAGCCATAAGAAGCTCAACCAACGGATAGCGAAAAGAGTATTTGCATCCGCAAGATCTGCATTTTCCCCGCAAAATAAACCAAGAGAAAATAGGAACGTTATCGTACCAAGCGACAGGTGCTTTACAACTCTGACAGCGGCTGCGAGGTCTAACTATGCTTTCATTTCTTGGCAATCGATAAATAACGACGTTGCCAAAGCTTCCTAGCAGCGCGCCAAAGCAGAATAGAAAATAGGGAAGTATCGGAATAAAACTATCAAACAAGATCTTTTCTCCTGAAAACAAAAACAGCGAGACAAAGAAATAACATGATCCACCCCGTCCCATGTATCAAGACCCACGTCATTTGCGTTCCAGGAACCCCCTTGTCCAGGAAATACACGGAACGCCAGTTCATTTGGAATAAATTCGGAACAGTTTTTTCAATAATCGCAGAAGTCATAATATAAAGCTCGATCTTTGCCCTTTTCACGAAAAAAGTAACTTCATCTAACCAATTTCCTGCTAAGAAAACTGTCAAACATGTGAACATTGCAATTGAGGGTCGCAAAAAAGTCGAAATGCAAAGCGCTAAGGCCGTTAAAATAGCATGCTCCATCCAGATTCCATAAAGAACTGAAAGGTAGTTTCCCAACGGAAAAGAAAAGCCAAGAATAGTATAAAGAACTATCGAAAGAATCGCCCAAATAATTGTATTCAAAAATAAGATACCAAAATATTTACCGATTATAAATTGAGCACGATCTACCGGCCGAGCTAAAACCAACAGGCACGTTTGCCGTTCAAGCTCACGATGCAAAATTGATGACCCCAAAAACACCGATATTCCCAATCCCGCCAAGTGAACTGCGGTCAGGCCCAAATGAGCCAAAATTCTTTGATGCTCACCAAAAGACAGACTGCCAATTAATATCGAAAATAGAATTAAAATGATAGCAACAAAAGCAGACACTAAAACTACTTTGTCACGAATGAACTCGCGCAAGGAATTGAGAGCTAAAATCCAAATGACTTTCATCAGTTTTCCTCGATCTTTCTATCGCCCAACTCTTTTCTCAGCTGACGAAAAGACTCTTCCACCCCACCACTTTTGGTAAAGTCACCCAAAGAACCTTCGTATATCATTTTCCCTTGGTCGATGACGACCAACTCGTCACACAGTTCGTCCATATCATTGAGCAAATGGCTGCTAAAAAATATACTCGTACCCCGCGCTTTTTCGTGTCTGATAATATCTTTAATTAAAATACGTCCGTCTGGATCCAAACCAGACATCGGTTCATCCAATATTAAAAATTCGGGCTTGCGAATTAAAGCTTGAGCCATGCCCGCACGCTGCAACATCCCCTTTGAAAAAGAACGCAGACTGCGATCCCAAACATTCATCAACCCAACTCGGGTAAGAACACTCTGGGCAGATTCTTCAAACCCTTCGCCGCCACCGCTAATATCCCAGTGAAACTTCAGAAATTCAGACGCGGTAAGGAATTCATAGTAATATGGACGCTCGGGTAAATATCCAATTCTTTGCTTCACATGGGCTGAAAGAGGCAATCCATCAAAAAAACCGATGGTTCCGGTCACTGGCCGAATAAAACCCAAGACACACTTTAACGTGGTGGTCTTCCCTGCGCCGTTGACACCGATAAAGCCTGTGGTTTTCTGCGACTTCACCTTAAAGGAAACTGAATGCAAAACTTGCCGCGGCTTTTGAAAAAAATTAGTCGCAAAGCTCTTCGTTAGTCCATTAATTGATAAGCTATATTGCATAGTTACAATCTTTTCCTTTCTATTGCAGTTTTAAATCCAGTTCACGAACCATTTCCCGAACTGGATCGTACTGCCGACTTGTCGCTGGAACAAAACCTTTACCACCTACAAATTCTGAAATTTCTGATTCGCGTTTAAGCTTATCGACGATATCGATTAAAGAAAACATCAAACTATGAGTTAGTTTCGGGTATTGATCATAAAAATCCTGCCGGACACAAAAAGGATCATTTGGAATTGGTTCGCTGACCCATAAAATTTTAAGCTGGTCCATGGTAGAGCCCTTGATGGAGTCCTTGATGGAGTCCTTGATGGAGTCCTTGATGGAGTCCTTGATGGAGTCCTTGATGGAGCCCTTGATGGAGCCCTGGCTGGTATACTTTGTCCAAGCGCTGATTTTTCCCTTTTTATCATCCGCAAAAATAGCTATCGCATCCACTTCGTTATTATCCAAAAGAGCCACCGAGGACTTGTGACTTCCAGAAAAGATAATCTTTTTGAATTTTTTTGTATCGAACTTCATCTTTTTAAACATGACCTGGGGGTAAAGATAACCTGAGGCGGATTTTTCATCAACAAACGCAATTCTTTTCCCAGCAAGGTCCTTTGGTGATTGTATGGCAGATGACTTTTTTGTAACCAAAAGGGAATAGTAGAAAGGTTCTTCCCAGACTGTTTTTAACAAAACCTTGGCCCCCGCATTTTTTTCTGCGAAAACATAGGCAAGTGATGGCAAAAACGCAAAATCAATTTTTTTAGATTTCATGGCCTCGACTAAGCCGACATAATTCTTTGATACAAAAATATTTACTGTCAAATTAAGTTCATCTTGCAGAGCTTGAGCTAAAGCGAGGGCTCCTTTTTTACCGATTGCCAGATCCCCTTGAGGCAAAAAGCCGATAGTTATTTCTTTCGGTGAAGACTCACCGACCTCGGCCTTCATTGCAAAACCTATCGAAGAAAGTAATCCAACAAAAATAAGTATCAGAAGTTTCATAGCAAATTCACCTTATCTAGAGGAGACACATCAAACTCACCTTTGTGTTGACTTTGAATTGCCAAAAGAAATGCGTGGGCCGCATCACTTTCTGTTATACATGGAATGCCGAAGTCTATACAGGCACGACGAATATCAAAACTGGCTTCGATCGACTGTTTTCCTTTTGTCGTATTGATGACGACTGCTATTTTGCCACTGCGGATAGTGTCGACACAATGGGGCCTGCCTTCATGAACTTTTCGTAGTGTGGCTGTCGCCAAGCCTCTGGAGCAAAAATACTCTGCAGTTCCGCGAGTCGCAGACAGATTGTAACCCAAAGATTTGAAGCTTTTTGCTAATTCTAGAAGCTCATCTTTATCTTTTTCTCGTAAAGAAAAAAAGACCTCGCCTTTAATTGGAAGCTTAACTTGGCTGGAGAGAAAAGCCTTCATCATGGCCTCGGCGTAATTACGACCGCGTCCCATACTTTCGCCCGTAGATTTCATTTCTGGCCCTAATATTGAATCTGACTCAGGAAATTTCTTAAACGGAAAAACGACGCCTTTGACGGCCACCGTATCCATTTTATGCCAATCAAATCGCTCGAGGGACAGCTCGTTTTTCTTCTTGCCAAGAACGGCTGCAATACCTAGATCCACAAGAGGGATGCCTGCAGCTTTAACGATAAAGGGAACCGACCGTGAGCTTCTCGGGTTGGCCTCGAGCATAAATACTTCATCATTCTTAATTGCTAGCTGAAGATTGAGATGCCCAATCACGTCCATCCGGTTGGCAAGTTGCCGGCTCAGGTCCTCGATCCTTTGGCAGGTTTCAGGTTTAAGTCTTTGCGGGGGCAACACACCCATTGAATCGCCTGAATGCACGCCGGCGGCTTCGATATGCTCAACAATTCCGCCAACAATCAACCAATCTTGTCCGCGGACGAGATCCACATCAACTTCAAGTGCACCTTCCAAAAACTGATCAATCAAACAGGGACGCTGAAGCGATATCGAATCACCATGCCGATCAAAGTAAGAAAAAAGTTCAGAGTCACTTTCGACGACCTCCATTCGTCGGCCGCCCAGCACATAACTGGGTCGACAAATGACAGGATAGCCGACATCTGCGATTATCTTTGAAGCTTCCTGATAATTGCAGGCCATCGCAGATTTGGGGATACGAAAATCAAGTTCACGGCAAATACGGCTGAACTGACCACGATCTTCGGCAAGATCAATGGACTCAAGGGACGAACCCATCAGTGAAAAACCTGCAGCGACAAGTTCAGGGGCAAGATTTATTGGCGTCTGTCCACCCAACTGAGCGACAAATCCTTGTGGTTGTGTCCAGCGCATAACTTCGGAGACATGCTCAAATGTCAATGGCTCAAAAAATAGAATATCCGACGTGTCGTAATCTGTAGATACGGTTTCCGGATTGGAGTTCACCATGACAACTTGCTTGCCTGAGCGCTGCAAAGCCTTAACCCCACGCACACAACTGTAATCAAATTCAATTCCCTGACCGATACGATTGGGGCCGCTTCCGATAACGACAACGGGGTTTTTCAATTCAACCGGCGAAAAGTCTTGCGCCCAATAGGTAGAATAAAAATAGGGAGTCGAAGAGGCAAACTCTCCGGCACAAGTATCTACTTGTTGAAATTTAGGAAAAAGTTGGTGCTGTTGCCGCAGTGAGCGAATCGCACTTGGCGTACTCCGACAAATTCTTGCGATCAAGGCATCGGAAAAACCCTTTCTCTTTGCCTGCAATAAGATGTCAACAGTTGGTTGCAAAAGTTTGGCGAGCTCTTTTTCAAATTCTGCGAGATCGCTAAGTTGTTCAAGAAACCATGGATTGATACTTGTTAAATCACTAATTTCAGAAACAGCTACACCCGCCCTGAAGGCCTGGTAAAGATGAAATAAACGCTGACTGTTTGGGTATGATATAAGATCAGTCTTTAAAGCAATTTCAGGAAATCCTTCCGGATGTTTTTCTAAGGAAAGCGTCGCCTTCATCAAAGACTCTTGAAAGGTTCGTCCGATACCCATTACTTCGCCAACACTTTTCATTTGCGTTGTTAAAATATCTTTAGAACCTGAAAATTTCTCGAAGGCAAAACGAGGAATCTTGGTTACGACATAATCCAATGCGGGCTCATAGCAAGAGGGCGTCACCTTTGTAATGTCATTTTTAATTTCATCTAAATTATAACCAATCGCCAGCAGAGCTGCGATTTTAGCAATTGGAAAGCCGGTTGCCTTGCTTGCCAATGCGGAGGAACGACTAACCCTAGGATTCATTTCAATGACAACTCGCTCTCCGGTTTTAGGGTCCACTGCGAACTGAATGTTGGCACCGCCAGTTTGCACGCCAACTTCGTTAACGATCTTACAGGCCTCATCACGCATGGCTTGATATTCTTGATCTGACAAGGTTTGCTGAGGCGCCACCGTGATGCTATCCCCAGTATGCACGCCGCAAGGATCAAAATTTTCAATACTACAAACAATTACAAAAGTTCCTGCGGAGTCGCGCATAACTTCTAATTCAAACTCTTTCCAGCCAAGAATACTTTCTTCAACCAAGACTTCAGTGGTTGGGCTTTCATGCAAGGCTTGGACAAGCATTCTCTTGTATTCTTCGGGTGAATAAGCAATACCACCCCCGCCACCACCCAACGTAAAATTCGGCCTGAGAATCAACGGATAGCCCAATCGCGCTGCCGCGTTCATCCCTTGCTCAAAAGTTCTTACTAAATCGCTTTTAGGATACTTGGCTGCAACTTTATCCAAGATATTGCGAAAAAGTTCGCGGTCTTCGGCGGCCTTGATCACTTTTGGATCTGCCCCCAGGAGAATCACTTTGTATTTATCTAAAATCCCAGCGCCGTGAAGTTCTAAAGCCAGATTCAAAGCGGTTTGTCCGCCTAAAGTTGGAATGACGGCGTCTGGCCTTTCTTTTTCAATAATTCTTTCTAAAAAAGGCAAACTGAGCGGTTCAACATAAACACGGGTGGATATTTCAGGATCCGTCATAATCGTTGCCGGATTCGAATTGACCAGAATGACCTCGAGACCTTCGCTCATCAAGGCCTTACAGGCTTGGGTACCTGAGTAGTCGAACTCGCAGGCCTGTCCAATAACAATCGGACCGCTTCCGATAATTAGAACCTTTCGAATTTCCTGTCTTTTAGGCACAGAATTACCCCAGCTTGCTTTCGTTTGAATATATCAAATCAATTTTAACATGCCGATAGCGCTCGGATTTGTAGCGCATCTTGATCAACTTTAACATCATGTCTTCAGGATTGAGATCTGGATCTTTCTTGTGGCGCTTGATTTCATTCAAAATATATTTTCGTGCATCAATAGGATGAAAACAAAAGCCGCGAGTAAAAATCCACGTCCCCGCCACCGGAATCAAGCGAACCTCAAAAACCTCGTCGGCATCAAAGCCATAGATCCAAGGCGACGAACGCACGATGAGTTTATCACCTTTGAGTAAATCGCGAATGTGAACATCATTGTCCTTGAGCTTAATGAATTCAAACAGACTATGACGATGCAGCTTCATTTGCTCGATCAATGGCAAATCTTCAGGATTAAAACGCAACTCGCGGGCCATCAATGCTGCCTCTAGTGGAGTCTGAGCATAACCACGTAATTCCCTTGTAAAAAAGTACCAATTAAAAAATTGAGACATGCGAAGCTCAAAGTTATTGGCTTTCTCGTCCAGGATCCCAGCATTGTCGAAAAATTCTGCCTTTGCTGCTTGTACCTCATCTTTAAAGGCCTCACCCGCGTAATGAGATAAGACTTTATCGATCAAGGTGACGTATTGCTTGCTGACCGCGATGGCATTGAACTCACTCACTGGGGGCTCCTTGAAATCATTTTATTGATAAAAAAATCAAATAATTGCAGTGCCTCATTTGGCCCAGGATGACTTTCTGGGTGGTACTGAATACCAAGGCAGTTGCGTTTTTTACTATATATTCCAGCTACTGTTTGGTCATTTAGATTGGTATGAGTAACCGCGACATCCGTCGGCAGTGTGGAAGGGTCAATCGCATAACCATGATTTTGGCTAGTTACATAAATCCGACCCAATAAATTATCTTTAATCGGGTGATTGCT
>CALQIT020000080.1 GCA_943330705.2 Streptomyces griseus | reverse complement strand
TTAATGGGCAGCGCTACGAATGAAAAAAATGGATTATTTTTAAGTAGCGTCCCATAAATGGCCATAATTTGTCAGTGGGGGCAATTTGCACCAGTATGCGACTGGAATTTCCACTGTGACTTTCCGTAAAAGAACAATTTTGGTCACTCGATTTGAAACGATTTCGTGCCTCTAAGCCCTAAACTCAACTCAAACGACTGCAAAAATACCTGGTCGCAAATTGCACCTGGCGCTAGCTATGCAGTTCTCTGTTGTAGCTCGGAGGAAATATGACTCTAAAACAAGAAGCCGCCAGATTACTTTTTGCGATGACGTCCCTGATGTTGGTAGTTATGCTAACCGGAACTAACTCTGACCTGTTTTCATCTAAAACCCTAGGCGCAAAACCTTATCCTGCTGCAAAAGCCACCCTGTCGAAAGCGCAAATCAAGCTTCTTCTTCCCACGGCATCAAGCAAAAAATTTGCAAAAGAAGTTCCGGCAAAAATAATGGAACTAAAAACCGTAGTACCAGCGCCGACGGCACGAAACTCAGTACCAACGCCGACTGCACTATTTACGGTTGGATCCGTTAGCCTCAGCAAAACGAAAACCATCGCTTTTGAAAGCTCTGCAAGAATCCCCGCAAAGAAATCTGAAAAGATCAAACTTACGAAGACCGCAAATGTGGCTACGCCTAAACTCAATGATACTGTCAGTGATTTTGAACAGGAAACTCCATTTGTTAAAAAATCGACTTTGCATGAAGTCGCCCTAAGCGCTGGCCCGGTACCTAGCTACGATTCGCGCAATCAATTGAGTTCGAATTCTGAAAATCGTAAAATCGCAAAAAATTTGGATAAGATGATTCGTCATATTGAGTCGCGGATTTCTTCAAATCGTCATTTGTAAACGTGATGCCATTAAACGCAATGCAAATTCTGCTCTAAAATGAGTACGAAGTTCCAACCAACATGGTAAAAACCTGAATGGCCTTGGGCACAACTTCATATTGCTGATTTATTCTTTGCACACTGCGACCACGACCGCCAGTGTAGTAACCGCCGAATGTATATTGGATTCCACCCGAGCGCAGGGCTAAATTTGCGCTAAATCCCAATTGATCGACGCGGTCCCCGGTTGCATGAACTTTCGAAGCATCAGGATCAGGATGCGAAGAAAAATTTGTAAATACGCCTAGCCGGGCCTTTAACCATGGACGTAAAGCTAACTCTCCGCCTAAGCTGCCATTAAGAATATTCAAGTGCTCTACTTTTGAGGAAACTGTGGACTCAAGCACATCTTCGTATTGCTCTTTTCCATAATAGGAAAGATCCGCGGAAAGCCAAAGCTCGTCCAGAGGGCGACCGGAAATTCCAAAAGAAATTCTTGAAGGAATTCTAGTTTTCGAGTCCAAAGCCGAAAAACTTCGGTCTGTGCTTGCCGCCGAACTCGTTGAATCAATCGTTGAGTCAAAGTAACTTCCTCGGCCGGCAATATGAATTGATGAAAAGCGAACACTTGCTCCGAACCGAAGCCGGGGTCCCCAGCGATAGAAATATCCAAGAATAGGGACGATTCCATTTTGCGTAAACTCTCGCTCTTCCGTATAAATCTGCTTACTTGTCGTACTGAATGTTCGGTCAGACACCGACTGCTGATAAGATCTTGCAGTATAGTAAATTGAAAGACCAACGGACTCACGCTCAGAAATCTTCTTTGAAACCCCACTGCCAACCCAAAGGGATTCATCAACAACTGTTAAGCTCGAGGAATTCGTTGGGGTGCTAGCAATGTCACCCTTATAGTTTTCGTACTCTGGGGTTACGATTGAAAGTGCGATCGTGTAGTCAGGTAAGAAATCCTTCGAACGCACGATACTTCCGGTAGAGGAAGGCAACGCCCTAAAAAACCCCTGATTCACCCGCATACTTGCCTTGGTGATATCTTCTGAAAACCCATAGACAGTATCAAACTTTTTGTAAATACCAACTGCTGCAGAGAAGCTCTGCCCACGCAAAAAAGCCAAGGTCGCCGGGTTATACCAGGCCATTGCCGAAGCATCTTGATCCATTGCCGTATAGGCTCCACCCATTCCAGAGGCCTGGTCACCAACCAAAATTGAATTGTAATTGGAATAAGCGGACCAAGCGCAGGGAACTCCTGACAATAGGAAAAAAACTTGTGCGAAAAACAAACGAAGAATAATTCTCAAGCTAAGCGTCCGCGATAGCTAAAAAAGATTTCGTTTCCAGCGAGGCTCCACCAATTAAAAAACCATCAACATGCGGGATCGAGATCAACTCTTTAGCGTTCTCAGGCTTGACACTGCCACCGTAAAGAATCGGAACCTGACTATTGAATCCCAGTTCAGATAAAATTTGATAAATTTGTTGATGGGCTTCCTGCACTTGCTCAAGGCTTGCGACCTTGCCTGTGCCAATGGCCCAAACAGGCTCATAGGCCAACAGAATCTGCTTACTTCGATCGGCAAGTTTCAGTCCCTCTTTTAATTGTGACCCTATCACGGAGAAGGTCTTTCCCCCTTCACGTTCGCTCAAGGTTTCACCGAAACAAAGCATCGGAATAAGTCCAAGACTTTGCACATAGCCCACTTTTTTTGCGATGAACTCGTTGCCTTCATTAAATAAAACCCGACGCTCACTGTGTCCCAGGAGGATCACCTGACCACCCAAGTCCTTAACGATTTGGGCAGAGATCTCTCCGGTAAAAGCGCCCTTGCCTTCAGAATAGCAGTTTTGTGCTCCCCACCAGACCGGCGAAGCTCCTAATAAATCCGAGGCCGCTTCTAAGCACGGGCTGGAAGGAAAAATAATTAGACGGCGATCCTTTTTACTTAGAATCGGACGATTTGCTCCGCCCAAGAGTTCAGTAAAGAACTCTCGAGCTTCTTTTGGACTTTTTTGTAGCTTCCAATTGGCAGCAAAAATTTTCATATTCTTCTAACCTCTTGGCTTATTTCGCAGAACTTCTAAACCTGGCAACTTATCGCCCTGAAGATACTCTAGTGCCGCGCCTCCACCGGTCGAAATGTGGGTCATCTTACTGGCAAAACCAGAAATTTCTGCGGCCGCAGCAGAGTCCCCACCGCCAACAATTTTAATCCCATTACTTTCAGCCAAAATTTCGGCAATCGCAAAGGTCCCTTTTGCAAAAGCCTTGTTTTCAAAAACACCCATGGGGCCGTTCCAAAAAACAGTCGCCGAATTCATAATTGCAGCTCGGAATTGAGAGATCGTTTTCGGACCGATATCCACACCCATCAAATCACCTTCAATAGCTGCGCCAGCTGTGACCTCGCCACGCGCTGCTTTAATATCCGAAGCAACCACATGATCCACCGGCAAAAGCAAAGTCTTGTTACGAGCCTGAATCCGGGCAATCATTTCCCGGGCATAGTGTAGCTTGTCGGTTTCAACCAATGATTTACCAACACCCAGCCCTTGGGCACGAAGAAAGGTATAGGCCATTGCTCCGCCAATGATAAAACCGTCAACGATATCGATGAGCTTCTCGATGACGGCAATCTTATCGCTAACTTTGGATCCACCCATGACCGCCAAATATGGCTTTTTTGGATTTTCCAAAAGCTGATCAAGCATATTGATTTCCTTTTCGATCAGCAGGCCGATTCCTTTTTGTGGCATTATCTTTGGCAAAGCCTCGATGGAGGCATGGGCTCGATGAGAAGCTCCGAACGCATCATTTATATAGACATCAGCAAAACTAGCCCACTTCTGCGCGAGTTCATCAGAGTTTGCTGTCTCACCTGGATCGTAACGAAGATTTTCCAAAAGAATAACTTGGTTTTTCTTGAGACCTAACAATAAATGAGAAACCGCATCCGAGCCTGGCTCCTCAATTAAAATAACTTCTTTACCTAGCAGTTCGGTCAAACGATTTGCAACTGGCTCCAGAGAGTACTTCGTATCACCTGGCCCTTTGGGTCGACCTAGGTGAGAGGCCATAACAAGCTTTGCACCCTTTTCTAGAGCATATTGAATGGTCGGTAAACTTTGCCGAATGCGATTTTCATCAGTGATCGTTGCTCCATCCATCGGAACATTGAGATCCAAACGCAAAAAGACCACCTTATCAGTGATCTCCAAATCGCGAATTGTTTTAATGAAACGAAGTCCACTTGCCATTACAAACCTCGCTGTTGCATATACAAAGCCAAATCAATCATTCGATTTGAAAAGCCAGTTTCATTGTCATACCAAGAAAAAACTTTACCTGTTCGAGCGCCAACAGCCATCGTGCAATTCAAATCGACAATCGAACTGTGGGGATTTCCATTAAAATCAATCGATACTAATTCTTGCTTCTCAACCGCCAGGATTCCTTTGAATGCCCCATTTGCAGCAATGGTCATGGCTTCATTGATCGAAGCGACAGAAATATCCTTTTTAGTATTGAAGGTAAAGTCCACCAAACTCACATTCGGAGTCGGCACGCGCACTGATGTTCCGTCAATTTTACCCTTCAATTCCGGTAAAACCAGGCCCACGGCCTTCGCCGCTCCGGTGGAAGTAGGAATCATACTAACGGCAGCGGAACGGGCCCGACGTAAGTCTTTGTGAGGAGCATCCAGAATTTTTTGATCATTGGTGTAAGAGTGAATTGTCGTCATCATTCCGCTTTCGATACCAAAAGCGTCATTTAAAATTTTCGCAACTGGGGCCAGACAATTCGTGGTGCAAGAAGCATTGGAGATAACGTGATGTTTTGCAAGATCATAGGATTCATGATTTATCCCGAATACAATCGTCAAATCTGCGCCCTCTGCAGGAGCCGAAACCATCACGCGTTTTGCCCCGCCCTTGAGATGCAACATAAATTCTTCTTTACCCTTAAAGGCACCCGTGCACTCCAAGATAATATCTGCGCCCCAGGCGTTCCAAGGAATTTCCGCAGGATTTTTTACAGCTGAAATTGGAATTTTTTTCCCATTCACACTAATATTTTTTTCATCATGGGAAACATCGCCCTTAAAAATACCATGGGAACTATCGTATTTTAAAAGGTGGGCACAACCTTCGACGCTATCTAAAGTGTTGATGCCTACAATATCCAGTTTATCAAAACCATCGCGAAATAAAACGCGACCGATACGACCGAAACCATTGATACCGACTTTCAGCTTTGCCATGGGTTTACCCTTCGTTTTTGAGATCTAACCTGAATGCTTTTTGAAGGGGTTCAATTTCGTTTTTTCAGTTAAAAAAAGCAATCAGGATCTGGCATTTAACAAAAGTTGACGCAAGGCAATTTGGCGCCGCCAATTACATGACAATTTTTGGAAATATTCGCAATGCATTTTCATTCGTAATTCGCTCTAGCTCAGCCACACTGACACCCTTTAGCTCAGCAACCACCTGCGCGGTATGAACGACAAAGGCTGGGGTATTTTTCTTTCCGCGCATGGGCACGGGTGCCAAGAACGGAGAATCCGTTTCGACATGCAGGCGATCCAGGGGGACAATTTTACAAATCTCCCGCAATGGACTCGCATTTTTAAATGTCACAACACCACTAAACGAGATATTGTAGCCTAAATCCAAGCACTGATTTGCTAGCCACGCACTTCCAGTAAAGCAATGAATCACGCCGAAGACCTGCCCCTTAAACTCATTCAGGATGTTTACCGTATCTTGATCCGCGTCGCGCGTATGAATTTGCACCGGCATGTTGTTTCTGGCGGCGATTTCTAACTGCTTTCGAAAGGCCTCGTGTTGTTCCGCCACCGGCGATTGGGTATAGAAATAATCAAGTCCGATTTCACCAACGGCGATCACTTCTTTTTCAATCAGGTGTTTTTCAATAAAAATTCCAGTTTCATCTTTCCATCCTGAACCATGATGGGGATGCACACCCAATGTGCAATAGACCTCGGGATAGAACTTTCGGGCAATATCAAGAACGTACTGATGATCTCCGGCCTCGGTGCCTATCGTCACAATTCGCGTGACCCCGGCCTGCTTGGCCTTTTCCAGAACCACCTCAGGCGCATCATCAAGCATATCAAAATGAGCGTGAATATCAATCAACGACATAAACAGAAGATAACACGACTTTTTTAAAAAATAGAAGACAATCCGCAGCCAGGAAAAAACTTGTTCGAACTTTTAGACTCGCCTTAAGCTCGCCACTCTGTTTTTAACCAAAATTCTTCAAATACCAAAATCGGATCTCGATTTTGCATCAGGGCATTTTCCATTTGCAGAGCCCGCATGGCCGCATCCAGCAACTGATCACCTGGCACCGCACTGAGTGCGAGAAATAATTGTTCTTGGTCGGCGTTCAAAATTTTTTCCTTAGCGTTCATCTGCCAAAAAGCTGAATCCTTCAGAAGCAAAGCCAAATGCTGCGATAGACGCATCGCCTGTGCCCGATCGCGAAAGCCATTTTTCACCTCCGGATCTAAATAGGCCCAGTGGTCCACTTTTAAACGCCGTAAACAATTGATCGCGTGCTCACGAGTTTCAAGCTCCTCTTTCTCCGAAAGCAAGGCTAGCTTTTCAAAACTGCCTTGACTTGCGCGCTGTGCCCAATCCGGGGCTGCGGATTTACTGGCAATTTCTGCCAACTTGAGAGGCGCAAAGCTCACGACCTGACAACGCGAACGAATGGTTGGCAAAACATGCTTAGGACTTGGCGCAATCAGAAAAAAGAAAGTCGCCTCAGGTGGTTCCTCTAAGCTTTTTAACAAGCTATTCGAAGCCTGCGGGTTCATTTGCTGGCAATTATCAATAACAATCACCCGGGCCTTGCTGATGGCCTGTAAATGTAAGAATTCAAGGACTTTGCGAATTTGATCAATCTTAATTAGATTTTTTTCAGGCTCAATCACCAGTAAGCCTTCAGAGTTTCCCCTGGCAACTCGCAAACAGGGCCCACATATTCCGCAGCCACTGGTTTCACTTTCGCAAATTAAGGCCTGGGCAAAAGCAATTGCCGTCAGGCGCTTACCGACCCCCGATGGCCCAACAAATAAAAAGCTTTGTGGAATTTTTCCGCGTTCAGCTGCCGACAAAAGGCGATCAATAATTAATTCGTGTCCGACAATACCACTTAATAGGCGAGCCACTGCAGCCCTCGAATGTGGCCCAATAGTTTTCCCAGAAGAATCTCTGGGGTTTCCGATGCATCTAGCACCAACCAATATTTTGGTTCTCGGCTTGCCTGCTCTAGGAAACTGCGCCGAACTTTTTCATGAAAATGATCGGCCTCGGACTCCATTCGGTCTTGCGAGCCTCCGCCTTTCGACTCGCGTTGACTGCGGCGGCGCCGACTTTCATTGACGGAAAGATCTAGCAAAATTGTTAAATCAGGACGCACGTCGCCGGTCGCAAACTCATTTAGCTTTTCAACCCACTCTTCGGAAATCTCTCGTCCCCCGGCTTGGAATGCAATAGAACTAGCGGTAAAACGATCACATAAAACCCAGTGATTTTTTTGAATGTGCGGACGAATGACTTGATCGACGTGCTGCGATCGACTGGCCTCATATAGTAAAAGTTCTGTTCGTGGAGTCGGCGCAGGCCCCTCAGTTCTAAGAATCATTTCACGAATCTGGTCGCCCAACGGGGTTCCGCCGGGCTCGCGAGTGCGAACAACAGGCAGACCTTTTTCATTTAATTCGGCTTCGAGGGCCGCCATCAGCGAACTTTTGCCTGACCCATCTAGCCCTTCAAATACAATCAGTGGCATGTCAAAGGTCATAGCGGCTTGGAAAGAGTCAGTCAAAGAATAGAATCGACTACTGAGTGCTTATCCCCATCGGTTTGCCCGTATTGTAATCAACGGGGACTTGATCAAGCAGCTTAGCGGTAACAAGCTCTTCGGCATGCAATGCTTTTTTCCCGGTTTTGAGTGCGTATTCATTGGCTGCCAATTGCATTTTAAGTTTTCCAATTCGGGTGATTTCAGCTTTCATATCGCCAATATGAGATGGCTTCCAGAGCTCCTTCAAAATCTCAAGATCCTTTGGTTTACCCCCCGGAACTTGCTCCAAAGCCTCTGCCGCTGTGATATAGGGGTTTTTTTGCAGATTTTGGGCGACTTTTCCCGCAATCCCTAACAACGCTGGCGGCAGTGCTCGTCGGGCCTCAGAAGTCAGCATTCGGTCAATTGGCCACGGAGCTCTGACCTTCAAAAACCAAACCCGCAGGCTACCGTCTTTGGCCAACTCATCACTGCTATTCTTTACCATGGTTTCAATTTCATCTAAAAGAAAGGAACGAATAACTCCGGCGACCTTTAGGCCAATCAAGGACGACTCTTCATAGGGAAAATCAGCAGCAAAGGTAAACCACGCAGCAATTTCTTTTTGCGCCAATTTCCACTGGCGGGAGCGAACATCTTTTCGCACCTTTATTAAGGATAACTGCAAAAGCTGAATGACCGCATTCAGTGTTGCTTCGTCTTCGATTTCACCGCGCACAAAAGCGGTGCCGGCCTCAAAATTTCGCAATGTTGTCTCGCGAATCTTTCTATTCTTTTTTAACAAAGCGTCGGCCAGCTTGAGCTCGGATTTGCTTTTGGCCTGATCTTTAAATAATTTGGTAATGGCTGGCCCATCCCGCAAAGCAGGAACAAGATCTCGCAAGTGAAGCTTTTCCGCCGCATTGGCAAAGCCGCAAAAACAAGCCATCAGGGTCAGAATCAAAAAGACAGAGGCACTTTTTTCAATTTTTTGCATACATTCCATGTTAGGCACCCTTTGTTACCCCCGTCAGATCATGACCAGCAGCGTTATTTGCTTTGAAGAGTTTGCTCTCTGCGGTTGCAGTTCCTATATTGTCGAACTTTGGGAGTAACATCAAATGGACAATTTTGTAGCTGTTCTACATATCGCTGTGGCTTTGGTTCTAATTCTATTGGTTCTGGTTCAAGATTCAAAAAGTGGATCTTTGGGTGGAGCCTTCGGCGGCGGCGGTTCGAATTCAATTTTGGGCGCAACGGGCGGAGCCTCTCTTGCTGAAAAAGCAACTCGCATTGCTGCCATCGTATTTGCTGTCACTTGTATCTCTCTGACAATGATGTCATCACGCACCAGCAAAAGTGTTATCGACGGAATGATTTCTGAACCGGCAGCGGCGCCTGCTGCTAGCAATGCTGCAGCTACAGCAGGAGTGACAACAACTGTCGCGCCAGCAGCAACAAGCTCGACTTCAACAACTAATAAGTAGTCTATGAAAGACGTTAAACTCCAGCTTGTGATCGGCTTCCTTATCTTGGGTGCCGCTTTACTCGGAGTTTCATACTATTTTTCCAAAAAAAAATCCAACGGGCTGAGCGGCCTCGAGATTCGCTTAGCGCAAGTCAATCGGGAAACCGGCAAAGTTTATATTTTCAAAGGTGGCAGTGCCACTCGTGAAAGTATCGACCGAAAAACTGCACTTTACAGCTTGGACTCGGTAGAAACTTCGGAAGATGGCAGCAGCATGGTGACCACCGAAGGCGGCGACCGAGTTTTAATTTTAGGAAACTCTTTAGTGACTATTGAAAAGGCGGACCAGGAAGAATCGTTTTCCACCGTCCTTATCTTAAAGCGTGGCGAGCTGCGAATCGAGTCCGTCAGCAAAGAAGGCGATCTTGCGATTGCAAAAAATGGCGAACGCATTTTGGCTAACGACTACAATGGCTCGCAATTGGCCAAAGCAATGACTCAACTGACAGCCCCGATTGATACATTTTCAAATCCTCTGTCTGAGGAAAATTTAGGACTGACAGAAAACGAAATTACCTCGATCATGAACAGCCAAAGAAATTCATTCTTTAAATGTTACACTCAACTTCTGCAAAAAGAACCAACCGCCCACGGCGATGTCAGCCTCAGTTTTACCATAGAAAATTCTGGAAAACTGAGCGTCGCCGAAGTTACGGCCTCATCAATTCCCAATAAGGATTTTAAGAATTGTCTATTGGAAGTGCTCAACCGCCTGGAATTCAAACCCTTCAAAGGCACACCAATTTCCACTCTTTTTCCACTGAAGTTTGAATAGCTTACTCATTTGTCTAGCGATAGTCGTGGATGTAATCGATGTGCTCTGGGATCCAGGGCTCAAAGTGTCCCTCTAAATCGTAGACCCGCCCCTCGATGACTTTGGACTCTTTGGGCGCAGGAATAGTTGGCTTGTAACTAGCTGGGCAAAATCCCTTTTCAATGAAAAAAGGGATCAGCTTATTCACTGCGGTCTCGCCCAGAACGTGGCGGCGGATCAGCTCGTCAAAGCTACGTAGCAACTCTTCGGGCGTAAAATTAAAGTTGTAAATCATATCCTGGGCAATCTTATAAACCCCTTCAAAATCAATGCGTCCATCTTGAAAAAGATCAAGAGCCGTTTGAAAAGTGTTGTAGGTTGCCAGGGTTCTACGACCAAACTTCAAATAGTAATCAGGATCAGTGTCGACGGCTAAGTTGATATAGATTTTTTCAACTGGATCATTCTCGGGAACTTCAGATGCCATCAGTAATATGGTATCCGTTTGTTCGCTGGTGACCGAAAGCATTTTTAATATATTTCGAACATCTTGAGGTCCGACACGACGGGCGCAAATATCTGAGTAAAGGTTATAAATAATCGCATCGGTCTCACTGTCATCACCGAAACAAACCTGACGAACGTTTTCGCGCAACTTAAGACGTAGCTGGAACAACGCCTGCAGTTTATAGCCAACCTGTTTAGTCAGTCGCCAGAAGCGCCTTGGAGTCAAATTTTTGAGGTTATCTTTGTAGAAACAGCCAAATGGTCGAATATTATCGAATGCAAATTTTTCGGCAATCCGGACTTCCATCTGCGGTGGCGAGGCCGAAATGAAATAAAGTGGCAACCGCGTCTGGCCTTTGCCTTCGCTCCAGCAACGCGACAAAACCTGAAGAAATGTTTTTGTCCCAGGAACATTCTTTTTCCCTTGTGCCCGCTCAATCACCGTTTGCAATAAGGGAATTAGGCCTTCAAAATTTGTATCAAGGTAGGTTTTATCTAAGTCCCATAAAAAGACCTCATCGATACTTTTTTCAGTTCCCTCGTTAATGTATCTGAAATACACCACGTCGTCCGTAATTTCACTGCGGTCGCGCCAATCTGCCATGAATTCAATCTAGCACCCTCTAGCTTTGATTGCCAACACGCTGACCCTTTGGTAGGAGGTCAATCATGTCGAATTGGCAAATAGGGCCCCCACAATTGATCGCGATATCGCAATGCACCAAAGGCTTGGACTTTTCACCACTAGCCCATTGGCCCCAAGGACTGCCTGCCGTGGCCATCAATAAACTGATTATTGCGGGGTTTAATCAGGATCTAGCTTTTAATCACGAGGTAGAATTGAATCAGACCGACACCATGGTCAAAATATTTCGGTCTTTGTATTCAGACCTCAGCTTGGCCGAAATTGCCCGTCTTTGCCAGCGTGCTCAGCAAATTGAAAAATTTGCGACTTGGTTTCCACTTGAACCCCTGATCTCGGCTTTTGGGCTGCAACCATCTGCGTTTTTCTACCAAGTGATAGACGCTATTCAGAGTTTGCCAATTCCAATGCAAAATTGGTGTGCAGAAAAGAAGCTAGGAGCCCAAGACTTTGCGCCCCTACTGGCAGCAAAAGGATTGGATTTAAGTCAACTCTGGCAAAACGTCGTAAGCCTTAGTTTTTCAAGGTCTCAGGCGGTTCTCGCCCTCGAACTTGTAGTTGATCTGTTTTTACTGGGTCGAACCGCAAAGGAAATTGGCTTAGAAAAAATGGCTTGGCGAGCCGAAGTTGATCCTTGGATCGAAAGCCTGAAAGTACATCGATTTCCAGAAACCTACCGCCGGGACCAACAGACTGAAGCAAAAATGAAGGAGCTTCCATGGCCAGGCACTGGACAAGCTAGATGGGCCCGCCAAGGTGATCGGGCAGGCATTGAACTTAAACTTTTTGTTTCCCAACCCTCGGATTTGAAAAAATATATTCAATCCCTACGTCAGATTCAGGAACTTTTAGAAAACGAGACCGACATGAAAACTTCCCACTAATTTATGAGTTTAATTAAACTAACTCAGCAGTTCGAGCAAATTTACATCGATGAAAAAAGTCGGGACTCTCAGCTTGCCTTAAGAATTTTAGAAATTTTCCCCTCGAATAAAATTAGTTTTGTCAGTAAACAGCCATTTGAAGAAATCAAAGGGACATTGACGGCCGAGCAATTTTCCCGCAGCAAGCGTCTGCTTTACGTCACCCCTTTTGAGGGTCACTTTTTCCGTCGCTGTCCTGGGGCCACACAAAAAAAGACCCTCACCTGCTGCAACTATTATGTTCTAAATCTGGGAAGCCAATGCAATATGAATTGCAGCTATTGTTATCTTCAAAGCTATCTCAATACACCGGTCATGAAAATGTACTCAAATATCCACAATGCCTTTTCCGAACTCAAAGAAATGGCCGAGCGACATGCCCATCTTCCCTACCGAGTCGGCACTGGTGAAGTCATCGACAGTTTAAGCTTGGATCCGATTTCTTTGTTTTCACGGCAACTGATTGAATTTTTCAGATCCTATCCAAAATGGATTTTGGAATTCAAAACCAAATCAAATGCAGTGGAGCAGTTTTTAGACTGCGAACATGCTGGCAATGTCGTCGTCAGTTGGTCGGTCAACACCGAAAAAATAACGACCAAGGAAGAACATGGAACCGCAAGCCTTGAGCAAAGACTTGCGGCCGCTCGCAAATGCGCCGATAAAGGCTTTAAAGTCGCTTTTCATCTGGATCCACTTATTTACTATCCGGATTGGGAAAAGGACTACTCTGCACTTTGCCACTTGATTGGAACAACCTTCGCGCCTGAAGAAGTTCATATTATTTCCTTAGGTTCACTGCGCTTCCAGCCAAATCAGCGGCACATCATGCGCGAACGATTTGGCATGGATAGCTTTGTCACTTCCGCAGAAATGTTCCCCAGTGAGGGAAAAAAACTGCGCTATGACCTAGGTTTGCGCAATGAAATGTACGCTCACATCATTAGTACTTTTAAATCTTTAAATCAAAAATGGAATATATTTTTATGTATGGAAACACCAGAATCGTGGATCTCTAGTTTAGAGCACTCACCGCTACAAATACCCGAGCTCAAAGAAATTTTTAGACCCCTGCCAAAAATTCAATCCGAAACGACAATGATGGTAGCTCCCGATTAAAAAAGGTAGAGTTTCTGGCAGAATGTAAAAACTAATCTCTGGGTACCGCTAGACTCGCTTCCTTCTAAAAGGCTAGCAAGATAAAGGCGACAAGATTCGCGATCCAAGCCAAGGACGTGGTGGCCTCGTCATGATCTTTTTTAAACTCGTAGGGCTTTCGCAGCTGTGACGATAGATATTCGCTAGAAAGATTCGAGGTTCGCTCTTCGCCTTTTTTTTGTTCTCGTTGAAATTGAATTTCTTTCGGTAGGCGGATTAAAGAATTCTCGGTTAAATCCTCTGGCTTAGTCAGCCCTTGCAGCGTCACTACAGCTCGGTCCCCAGCCAACGAATGAATCAGTCCTTCCGCGATAACTTCGACTTGAGTGTCCCTTCCAAGAAAGACCTTCCCACCATTACTGCGAAGCTTTATCCACTGGACCCTATCCCCGACTGCGATTCTGGGATTAACGCCAATAAAAATCTGGGTGCGCATTTCTGAGCCAACATCATAGACAGCTTTACCAATGGATTCATCGATCACTTGAAATCCATGATAGGGAAGCTCTTGCAAAAATTGCAAAGCCAGTTGGCTTGCGACTTTGATGATTTGTTCGTTTATGGGCAATGCCGCTTGAAAATTTTCGCTAGCTTCCCAAAAAAGATAGCCACTTTCCCCGTCGTAGACCCGCAAAATCAAGGACCGCTCATTCACCATCGGCACAAACAGGGCATGGGCTTCAAGAATTTTAGCCAGAATTATAGTATCACCAGGCGATAGCTCACGCTTTGGAAAGAAAACACCTCGATTTATCATAAGGCGTTTTCCCGCCACCATAAATCTTTGATCTTTCGTCAAAATATCGCGCATCTGCCACCAGGCTTCTTCCGCATTGGTAAGATTGGCATCGGCAATTGGAAAAACAGTTAGCCTGCGATAAAGACGGTGCTCGTATTGCGCCTTCAGACTTAGCGGCGCCGTACAAAAAATAAGAAAAAGAAGAAGAAAAGACAACGACGGTTTTATCATTCCTTGTTATTCTAAATCGAGGGCAGCTTGAATCCAAACAGCTAGAAAAACTTAGGACGTCTGTCCAGAAAAGCCGAGGTCCAATGAACAAAAATACGATTTCAAGTCAGGTTGCCTACAATGGA
>CALQIT020000079.1 GCA_943330705.2 Streptomyces griseus | reverse complement strand
GTTTTCATTTGCGCAATCAAGCACTAAGATGCGCTCGTGGAGCGTGAAATAATAGCATTGGTGATTCAGCCAAAAGAGAGACGACAAGATTCGGGGCTCATCGGTAAATTTTATGGAAGAGACGGATATAACGAATTCTCGAGTTTAAAAACGAAGGCCAGAAGTCCCGAGCAGCAACGCCGGAATTGGAATTGCACTGATCGGAGTCTACTTAGCGAAAAGAAATTTTTAGAATTCACTGTCTAAAAATATGAGAATTTTGCTATTGTAGCTTGAGTTTTCAGACGCGTATTAACGTTTTTGCTTATGGGGATTGAGATGAACCAACTTAGATTGCCGGGCCCGCTTGTCTCTTCAGAATGGCTATCCGAAAATTTGAACCACCCAAAGCTCATTGTTCTGGATGCGACGATTATAAAACCAGCCGTTGCTGCAAATACAAATGTAGCTATCGATGAAACAAACCAGATTTCTGGAACCCAATTCTTTGATATTGAAAATCGATTTTCTGATCTCAATTGTTCACTCCCCCACATGATGCCAACGTCAGAAATTTTTAGCAAAGAGGTGCAAGTCCTTGGAGTTTGTCAGGACAGTGTTGTCGTTATTTACGACCGTCATGGAATCTTTTCTAGTCCTCGTGCCTGGTGGATGTTTAAAGCAATGGGTCACACTCAAGTTGCCGTGCTCGATGGTGGTTTGCCAGCTTGGATTTCATTGGGCCTTCCAGTTCAAAGAAAGGCAGCGATGCCTGTTCAACAAGGCAATTTTTCTGCTCGCCCCAATAAAGAACTCTTTTGCAATGCTGACTTGGTGAATGCGGCTCTGCAAGACGACAATTGGGTTGTGTTAGATGCCCGTTCTGAAGGTCGATTTTACGGCCGCGAACCCGAGCCCAGAGCTGGACTTCGCCCTGGCCACATGCCGAACAGCCTCAGCCTGCCGTTCACTTCATTGCTCAATGGGTTTCATCTAAAAGATCCCGAAAGTCTTAGAAGGATTTTCGCAGGCAAAAAAATAGATCACCAAAACCTCATTTTGACCTGTGGCTCTGGAGTTTCTGCCTGCGTTCTAGCTCTCGCCGGCGAACTGGCAGGATTCTCCAAGTTAAGAGTCTATGATGGCTCTTGGAGCGAGTGGGGACTTCCTTCTTTGCGGCCTGTTGTTGAGTCTTAGGGTTTGCTCGAATACACGACTTTTACATCGAAGATCTCAAGTCGCAATTAGGCAGACTTTCTTGAATAGGAGATCTCTTCCCCCTGAAGACCAAAGTATAAGTGACACCACTTCATAAATCTTGGGTCTGTTTGGTCGATTTTCTTTATTTCTTGCTGTGTCCTTTTAAAGTTTTCATTGAGCCTTACATAATCCGGCCGCCGAATGGTCCAATACTCCAAAATATTATAGGCTGCATATAGCGCCGACAGCCGAAAGCTCATGTCTGAGGATCTCAACCAAGTTATAAGCTTTTCAGTACAAACATCTGTGAGGCCTTCTTTTTTTGCCAAATCAATCAGAGAATCAGCCGCTATGCGGCTATTCTCATGCCCAATGTAGAGATTTAGATCAACAAGATCAGCCTTCAGCGCGATAATTGACAACCTAGCATTTGAAACTACACGCATATTTCTGTCGTTCAGACAATTTTGAAGTAACGACAATATTTGTTCGCTGACAGTGTCTTGGGTAAATAGACTTCTAGCCAAAAGTGCAATTGCAGAAGTGATCTTAGAATCTTCTAAATGCAGGGACTTCTGAAATAGTTCTAGAAATAGCTGGCCGATGGCATCACTGATCCTGCTAATTCGAAAGGACTTGAGATGAGCGGAAAGTAAATTAAATCTTTCCGTATTCTCTAGCCCTAATTGGTCCGCCATGTCCTTCAGAATTCCTTCAATATCTCGATCAGTTCGAAAGTATTGTAAATTCTCAGAATCAAAATCCTTAGGATCATAGCCTTTTATTTTTCGAATTAGGCTTATAGCAATAGCTTCATTGAAATGCTTAAAGCTTGCTGAAATCTCGGAGTATTGCTGAATGTGATTTAGGTACAGATTTCTAGAGCTGCTCAGAATGGATAGGATTGAGGACTCCTTTTCTTTAACCACTTCCAAAAGTCTTTGGGCAGACTCGAAGGGTGTCCCTTCAGTTTCTGCAGTGCCACCGAGCTTTTTCAATTCTACAACTCCAAATTCAATCGAGGCCTTTGCCGTCAGCTTTTGCGATGTTGCTGAAATGTCATGATTTACATCGTCAATTATTTCGAGGTGTCCACGAACCAAATGCAAGGCAAGGACATGACAGTTTTTCTGGTCGTCCTCGGGCACGAAAAAGACCGTCTCATCCCCTGCCGCAGATTCTTTAAAGCCGCCGTAACGAATTAAGTACTCCCCACCTCGATTGAAAAAAGAACTCATTATATAATTGAGCATTTCTGGTGATAAAGTTCGCTTTAGAATTGAATAGCCATTAACGTCGCATCGGCATCCAGAAATTCGGGCGGTGCGCACTCCCTGATTGATCTTTTCCAAAGCCCAAGTCAACCCGCTGTAAGCATTTTCTTTATACTCTTGTGCTAGATTTTCTGCCTTCTCACGTTGCATTTCGATCTCGTATATATACGTTTTAAGTTTTTCGGCATCTTCAGAAAGAGTTTTCACGGCACCCGTCCAAGTTCTGCCTTTGAACCACGAAATTATTCCTTCGATATCGAAACTCACAAAATAGAAAGCCACCTTATAGATCAGTAAGCAGATTCCAATTATGAACAAGAAAAGGATATCTCGTTGTTCTTTTATCACCTGAAGCAGCAAATCAAGCGAAGAGACATCCTCTTTTCCAAATAGGACAGAATACTTTTCCGACCCTAATGTAATTTGGTGCCTGAATTGACTTTTGTTATTTGGATCATATTGACTTTCGCGAAGTAGTGCTTTCTCACTCGAAGGATAATAGACATTACCCTTTGGATCGCGAATGACGTAATATGAGATTGTCCCAGTTTTCAAATAGATATCAAACATCTGAAAGAACAAGCTTTCCGGTGGCAGGTCACTGCTGTTTTCAAGCATTAAAGAAATGTTATTCAGTTTGGTCTGATCGTAGATCTGACTATTTTTCTCAAGCTGCCAAAATTGAAATAGATATAAGCTAGGGTAGCCCACCAAAAAGATCGCGATAAAGATCAAACTACGTTTTAAAATTTGCATCTTTAAACTAAGACCCTACTTTCTTCTGATCAATTTGCCATTGACCTCAATATAGCTCACAACATTCCCAACTGTTTCAAATTTATAGCCATCACTGAATTCGATGCTAACCCTTTCGGATCTTAACTTTTGTCTAAAGTCGGCATCGGTTGTTAAACGTTGACGTACCCTCAAGGCGTAGACATTTTCGAGTCCAATATTGGCCGACTTTGCCTTGGAGTCAGGTCGCAGCGCCGAGGACTTTGCCAGAGAGGCCGACGGGCCACTTGAATTGCCGAGTTTGGAACTTCCTCCAGATGCCACCTCAGTACCTGCCGCACTCGAGGGTGCTGTCTCAGAGGCCGTGCTGCGCTTTACAGCGGGACTAGTTTGGATCGAATTGGGTGCGCTTTTTGTGGTCGCAACAGTTTCGGATGCATATGCCGGACTTTCTACAAATTTGGCGACTGGTTCAATTCTTCTAGACACAGCTGAAATGGAGCGATCAACATAGCCTTTTACAGCTTGATACCTTGTCGGATTATTTTCAGTGCTACTACTTTCGGAAGCTACCGACGCCAAACCCCGACTTGGTTGAACATTTGCCGCTTGATTTCCGCTTGTAGATAGAAAGTCTGAATAGGGATTTATTGTACCTGCTGCAATATATTTTTGTCCGGTTTGCTGGGCCAGTTGTTGACCAATGACAACCTCTTTTGCTTTTTCAATTTCTCCTGAACTTGGAAATAGTTTGGCATTCAGTTGACAATCACCTTGGTCAATTTTTTTGACCTCCATTTCAGGAAGAGGCTCGGGAGCATTTGTTTTTGGATTGAGAACTCTAATCGTGTGCGCAAATTCATGCAAAAATACTTCCTGGGTTGCTTCTCTAATACCACCTGGGCTATTTCTTATAGTCGATACATCCAAACTCATTTCTGACCTCTGACCTTCGTTTAAAATTCCTTCCTTTTTCTGTTCAGATCCATCGTAAGAACAGTTAATTGGAAAGATTAGCGGCAAGTCGACAGCCTTATCATTGATATTGGGCATGCCCAGACTTGACGACTTGATTTCCAAATCAATCCTTGCCCTCAATGACTCAAACTCGGTTTTCAATGTACTATTTAAAGCCATCGGCCTTACGCATTTGACCGATTTCACGTCAGCTATTCTATCTAACTCAGAAGGGTCGTCCCCTAACAGCATAAACAGTGAATTTGCCACCTCTGAGTACTCTGTGTCTGTAAGACTTTGTTTACAATCAGGACCCAATACAAGATCAGAAAAATTTACGATACTTTGCTGTTTCAGCTTTTGCATTGCTTCTGTCAGATCGGAGGGATTCTTTCCAATGGGCGTGAGTGAACATGACTTCGCAGAGTCTTTAAAAAACGTGGCATAGGGACGAATAGAATATTTAACGCTTTCCCAAGCGTTCGCCTTAGGGAGATAGGTTTCGTAGAGAAAGCCGCGTGTGGTTCTTCTTTCCACAATCATAATTTTCTTTTCAGGTGATCTTTCGATCAATATCCGAATCAAACCTTTTTCAAGAGTTTCACGTGACATCTTGTCTGTTCTTTCCAACGTGTATGAAAAGCTTTTATCTCCAATTAAGTGGACACTTCCATTTTTTGCTTTCGAAGTTCGGGAATAGAAAAGTGGACGGGCAAATGCTTGGTTTGCAATAAGTAGGGATAACATTAACGAACAGAGTTGTTTGCTACCGATCATGCTGCCTTTAACTTAAGTAAGTTTAACAAAAACAATTACTTAACTCTCAGGTTAAATCGGCTATTCAGGCTCAAATAGCGAGTCCAGGACTATGTTACAAACACAGAATCCAGACCACAAATCTCAAACTGAATCATTTCTTAGATCGGCTCAGAGCAGGTTCCGCTATATTTTTGAATAGCAGCCTTTATTTTCTGCCAGTCATAGCTAAAATTCATCGCAATAGAATCTTGCTGTGGAGCATTTGGATCCGCCCAATTGGTCATTCCAATGGCGTTTAAAGTTCCATCCACTTCTCTGCAAAGCAAGGGTCCACCAGAATTGCCTTGGGTGATTGGGCAACCCAGCAAGAAAAGGGTATCGCCATTTGATTTGAGATTACAATTTCCCTGCCACCAAAGATCAAGAAGCGACTTTTCACCAGGAAAGCCTGCAACCTCTAAAGTCTTGCAAGTTTTCGCATCCGCACCACTGTATTGAGAAGTCGGAATTACGCCGACTTTCTTTCCGATACGAGATTTGGTACGTATTAGTACCCAGTCTCTAAGTTCACCGTCGAACCCTTTTCCCTCTGGATTCCCAGAAGCAACAACTTCGCCTTTCTCACGGTATTCAAAGTTCTTTCCTGGAGTAGTCGATTGGCCTACATAGAAGTCTACTTCTTGCCCAATAACATTTTGATTTGACCCAACATTATGTTTTGCAGTTAGCACTAAGCAATCATCAGTGGCCCAAGCTGTTCCTCGTCCCAACGCTGTTTTGACCACACCAATGGGATTATATTCCTTATTATTCAAACGATTAAGTTTGGTCCTTGGATCTTTCTCAAGTGAATCTCCATCAGTCGTTTGTTCGTCTGAATTCGATTGAATTTTAGGGGAAGTTTTGGCAAATGCTTTTACCGAGTTAGACAGATCTACTGATGAACTGATCTGTTTTAGGTCAGAAACGTTAGTGCGTTTTACGCAAGTTGAATCGGCAAAAGATTCACCTGTATGAAGCAAAACAGCAGTCATTACTAAAGAACTTATTGCACTTGAAACAGAGGCTGTAATGCGAGATTTTCCTGACTGACTTTTTTGTGTAACAATAAATTGTGCTGCCATATCAACCCCTTAGAGTTAGCTGTCAGCTAACTCTATTTCAACACTTGCGCCACTTGAGGGGACATTGCTGCCGATGAATTTTGGATGTGAGATTCACTATATTAACTTTGAAAGGGTCTTCTCAGATTGAGACATTGATCCCGGCCCTAGAAAAGCCATTTAGCGGCGTGGAGGGCTCAAAGACGGCATTCATATCTTCCGATTGGAGAGAAAATTGAAACAACAGGCCCCATAAATGCATAAAGCGAAACTGGTATCCCCAGCTTCGCTTTATGAGAATTCGAACGCCCTTCTAACGAAAGGAATTCGAATGTCGGAACTTAAACCTCTACAAGGTAGGTATCGGCGCATTTTGCGGTTTCTTAAATATCTCTTTGGGCTAGTTTTATTGGCCCTGGAAATCATTGAGAAATTTATCGAGCTTTTGAAGTAGAACGAGGCCTCAGAAAGGTGACTCCAACGTGTACAGTTGAAGTCCAACTTTGATTTCGAAGGACTTATAATCCAGGGTGCGAGGTTCTCACGGATGAGCGGGCTTGGCTGGTCGCCGCAGACAATATTTGAAGAATTAAAAGTCTCCATTCCACGCTCCAATTTTTATCGGTATCTGGAACGCCAACACTTACAAGCGGACCGATTGCTCAGGTCTTCGCCCGAGATCATTCACGCTCCTGGAGAGTGTCTGCAGGTAGATTGGGCGAAGCTATTTGATATTAAAAATGCTGATGGGAAAACGAAAACTATTTGGGCCTTTATCGGGATTTTAGGTCACAGCCGGTACACGATGGTAAGAATAATGCAGAAATGTGATTTTGCGGCGACAGTGACGGCGCTGACATCGATGTTTGAAGAGCTTGGCGGCACGCCAAAGAAAGTGACGTCGGACAATCCCAAGGTATTTTTAAATCTGGCATCAAAGCATGAGCCTCTGTTAAATGCTGGATACCTGAGATTTAGTTCTTATTATGGATTTACCATCGAGGCGCTGCCACCGAGCGATCCCCAGAAAAAGGGTAAGGTTGAGCGAACGGTTCAGCTCGTGCGCCGTCTTTTTGAATCTTTCGATCAGAGTCAGTTCACGATGGAATACGCACAGGCGCATGCTGATTTAAAATTAGGTTTGGCCAACCAGCGCAAACACGGAACTCATGGCCAGCGGCCGGCAAGTGTTTTTGAGAGTGAAAAACTGAGTTTAAAGCCACTTCCGCAGGTTCCCTATGAATTAGAAACGATTACTTTTTCGGATGTGCGCAAGGATGGGTATGTTCGATTTGTAAATAAATATTATAGAGTTGACCAACGTTTGAAGGGTCAGGTTGCGACGGTGATTGGCAACAACAACAAAGTATCAATTTATGCAGCCGGCAGACTTTTAGAAACCTACGACCGCATTACAGACGTGTTTGAGAGTAAGGCTTGCAAAGATCATTACAAAGAATCCTGGGAGAAGACGATGAATGATCATGGCCACTATATCCGCCAGGCTGAAGTGATTGGCGAAAATGTATCGCGATTTATCCAAGTCATTTTGGCTCGTGGCGAGGGCTTTGTCGACACGCGGGTGGTGTGGGGAGTTTTGACATTAGTGAAGAAGTATCCTGCGAAGGACATTGATCAGGCCTGTTTGTCTGCTCTGGAGCTGTTTGTGACGTATCGACGTCACAAACAGCAACCGCGAAGAGCCCAAATTTCACTTTCATCAACAATTTCATTATGCTACGCGAGAGCCCCCTTACCTCTTGAGTACTATTAGTATCCACTTAATCAGTCGAGTTCAAAATTACCTAATTTAGGTTTATATTATCCTAAATTAGGAATATACTAGTTTTATGTTAACTGAATTGTTTGGCAGCAAAACTACTGAGATGTGTTTACTTTATTTGACCGCTCAAAAGGAAGGATACTCATCTGAAATTTCTAAAGCGTTCAGGATAAGCAATACCCAGGTCAATCGCACACTCGATAAGCTTGAAGCCGCAGACATTCTTGTCGGCTTTTATCGTGGCCGCACGCGTGTTTATCGTATAAATGATAGATGGTTTTTATCACGCGAACTCAACACGCTATTGCAAAGGGCACTTAGTCAGATGCCCAGGGACTGGCAAGAAAGTGTGTTTTCTAAAAGGGCCAAGCCACGCAAAAAAGGCAAACATGTATGAATGAGTGGCCGGTGTGAAAATAACAAAGAAAATGACACGAACAGAATTCGCCAGCGTTGTCGTTAAATGCTTGGAAAGCGACGAGATTTCATGCGTTCTAGTCGGCGGTTCGTGTGTATCAATTTATACTAACGAAAAGCACCATTCGAAAGATTTGGATTTTATTTCGCCCTATTCAGTTGCAGCAATCACTGAATCCCTTGCAAAAGTAGGTTTTCAAAGAGACGGACGCTATTTCATACACAAAGATGCGCAATTTTACGTCGAATTTCCCAGTGGACCACCAGCAATAGGAAACAAGGTCCCAATAGAGCCCGAAGGCAAAATAAAAATTAATGATGTAACTATTAGGCTCTACTCGCCCACTCAGTGCGTAATGGATCGACTTGCAGCATGGTTTCACTGGAATGACCGTAATAGCCTACTGCAAGCTATCTGGGTTGCTGAGAAACACCCGATCAGTATTCAAAAAATTAAAAATTGGGCTAAAAATGAAAATGAACCTCAAAAACTTGAAGAGTTCGTAGAAATGTTTAAAAAATCAATTACAAAGGAATCCAAATGAGGATATCCGATACCATAACAACTAAGGTTGTAATTTTATTTGCGATTGCATTGATATTAAATTTATTAACTAGCTGCGCTTCAAAATCCATCGTCGGCGATATCATTTTCAATGACTATACACCAAACTTCGAGGCCGAAATCGATTTTAGCACTCCTGATAAAGTTCGCCAGCAAATTAAAAAAATTGGCAATTTAAAAAATCCCGAAAACCAAAGAAAATTTATTAAAGTTCTGATCGCATTCCACAACGTCACCAGAACAGACCAAAACGGATTACAATTACAAGCGAGAACCAAGACCACCTTGAAATTTAATTCGTTTTGCGCATCCAGTAAGAAAGCGATTCCAACTCAAAACGAAATATTTCAATGGGCTCAGGGGTTGCCAGAGATTCAATTAATAAAACAAATTATTCCGCGAATTAATGCGGACCATCTGGATACACTTACTGCACAGACGCTCATCTGGAACCTGGAAAATCGCACCTATTTTGAAGACTACCCTGAAAATCTTAAAAACTTTTTAAATAAAGCAGATGCGAAGGCCAAGTTTATCCTACCCTCTCGCTTAAAAACGCAAATTATAGATGAAATTCTCCCACAAGAAATCAAAGACGCCCAAAGCCTTGTGACTGGCCAATACTACGAATTTGCCGCCTACAAAGAACGCATTGAAGCGCTAAAATCAAAAGAAAAATTACCAATTAACTATTTCGCCTCACGCATACCGAAAACACCAATTCTGGCCCAAACGACTAGCCACGATTTCGAGTCTCTCACTATTTCATTCATAAACCCCGAAAGTACGAGTCAACTCATTGCCGCCTCAGACTATTATCTTAAACCCGTTAGGCCCGATGTTCAGCCAATTATTTTAGCTTCAACAATGCCCCATCTTGATGAAATAAAAAAAATACTTGAGGAGACATCGTTAAAACTACTGGGATATATGGCATCCCAGTATCCGACATTAAATGATGCTGAAAAGCTCTACCCACAAAGCGGGGTTAATGGAAAATCTGATGCTTTTAGGCACTATGTAACCTAAGTCTTTGGGAGGCGCGCCTGTTGTGGTCCCAAAGGCCATTTTCATTGGAAAGTTTTAAGTCCGGTTCAGAGCAAGATCGCGCACAAATGGTTGTCGACCTGATTTCTAGTCAAGTATTACTTAAAATCGACTATCACAATATTCCTGATATTCTTGGGGAAGAAACTGGTGATTATTATGTCACTGATTCAAACTTCACCTACCGGCTTACGAATCGAGGAAACGCAGATTGGATTTTAACACTTGTTCCTGGTGATAGCGGGAACATTGAAAAGGTTTTCATCAGAAAGAGCTGCTGCTCATTATCTAAGCAAACACTCAATTTTGCATTGAACGCGTTTGGCCCGTCTATCAGTTGGCTTTTAAAGTAACCCTGAAGTGGCACGCAGTCGCTGCCGAAATTGAAAGACAGTACGGACTTGATTTTGTTGTTGCCATTTCAGAACGAAACCTACTGCCAGCCGCCGAAATTCGTAGTCGCTTCAATCTTTATGGAAAAAAACCAGAAGAGGTAATTCTTTTTAGAAATAAACTAAAAATGAAAGAGCGCCTACTTCAACATGGCTTTCGCGTCCCTCAATTTCGATCAATCACCTCTCCAATAGAGGCAAGAGGCTTACTCGACATGTACAAAAAGATAGTGTTGAAGCCCATTGATGGCATGGGATCAAAGAATACTTTTATAGTTAATGAGCCGTCTGATCTTTTATATCTTGAACAATGCAATTTGGATTTTTCAAATTACGAGGCTGAAGAATTTATTGACGGCGAAATGTATCATATCGACTCAATTATCGAAAATGGCCAAATTTGTATTGCATCAGTATTCCGTTATATGAATCCCACGCTTGATTATAACCTCTCAAAGCCTATCGGAGCAGTTATGGAAGGGAATCTTCAACGCGTAAAAGTCATCAAACAATTCAACGAAAAAATATTGAGTTGCCTCGGAATCACCAATGGCGTCACCCATTTAGAGATATTTTATACTCCTGATAATGAAATTGTATTCTGCGAAGTCGCCGCACGCCCTGGCGGCTGCGCAGTGGCACCTGCAATGATGGCTGCTTGGGATACAAATATTATAGAAGAAATGATTAAAACTGAAGTTTCCATTCCGTTGAATCAGGCCCATTTGCCGATGAAACAATATTCAGGTTGGGTAACTTTTCCTCCTTTGCCTGGAGTTGTCGAAGACATTTCAACTGAGGCTGAATTCAATGAAGATTGGATTTATGAATGCAAAATAAAGCCAGTCATCGGTGACAAATTGTCCTCCCCTTATATGAGTGGAGACTATGTCGCCAAGGTGACTGTCACTGGTTCATCTGAAAAAGAAGTATTCGACAGACTTTCACAAATCAAAAAACGTTTTGTGTTACGAGTGAACAAGGCGCCCAAGCAAGGAGAATCCTATGCTGGTTAAATTGCAGCAAAACCCTGGAGGCGAACATTCTCAGAACACATATGTAATTCAAAAAACAGCAATGAGACTGTTATTTGCTTTGAAAGATTTTTTTCTAACTGAATCAGAAGAAAATAAATTGTATATCAGCGGCCTCACAATCGATCTCATGACTATTTTAAAGGTGCATAATGGTGAAGCGCCACGGATTCAAATGGAAGAATCGATTCTCAATTTTTTACCCAACCTCAAGCGTATAGGGCATTTAAAGCCCATATTCATTCTTTAGCCGAGGTATGTTTTGCTGGACCTTTGTTAGATTTCCCCATTTTTGCAGCCTAGTTTCAATGAAATTTGTCTGGATTGGTTTTAGAATAGCCAAAAGACGCAGGCGGTTGACCGCTTGGTTGATCTGAATTACATGGAGAAGCGGATGCACCGCGAGACTCAAAGGCCATTGAATCGAATTTTTGCTGGGAGATCATTGACCACGGGGCCCACGGGGTTGACTGGCGGCCAAGGTACCGAGCCAAACCAGGATGGAGTTGTAGTCAGGTAAAGTGAGGCGGGCAGGGCTGAGGACCCATCGCTTCCTTGGCATCCCGGTTCATTGGCTTGGTTGCAGGTTCTCGTTGTTTTGGTTTTGTAGTCATAATTCATATGGCGGAAAAAGGTCGAGAAAGCTTTAGTGTCCCCTCGGATGCCGATGGAATAGATTGGATTGGTTCCCCAGTACAGATTATTTTTTTCTTCGTAGGTGTCACTCCAGCCATTGGTTCCTAGAACATTGCCGACGGCACTCATATAGTTATTGTTGGCTTCGATAAGGATTGCACCGACTTCGACATGTCCGGGCACTAAGCCCTGCAAAGGACTACTACCCCAGATGCGATTGCGAAAAGCCATATTGTGTGAACTGCTTCCCCAGTAGCCGTCCCAATTCAGTCCCGCAAAATCATTTCCTTCCCACAGATTGTAAGAAGTGTGGGCCCCGTGAGACCAGCTATTGGGCCAAAACCAAGAGTCTCGCTGCTGAAAGCGAAAGACGGAATGAATGTAGTTATAAGAGATAACATTTCCAGAAGCCCCCCACATTAGGATAGGCCCGTTGGAAGTGTCATAATAAATATTATTTTCGACTAGGCTGTTAGATCCCTCAGCGACCTCGGTGCCATAGCAGGCATCTGAATTGGAGTGATCCACGCAGTGAGTAATCAGGCTGTCACGAATTTCAACACGATAGAAGTAATGGCGAAGATCGATACAGCGCTTGCCACAGGTGTCGACGTTAACATTTTTAACCCAGCTATTGGCCGCACCCTCAATTAAAATATTAACACGCCAGCCGCTGGTAGATCCGACTCCATTTTTAACCGTTAAATTTTCGATGCCTGAGTATTGGGTCATATTACTAAGCTTCATAGCGCGGGGCTGATTGCCGGGTGAAAAATTATAGAAAAGTTTATTTGGACCGATGTCGACGGTGTTTCCATTCACTCCTTCGATTTCCACAACTTGGGCACGTAAGCGAGTCGCTCCGAACTGATCGCACCAAAGGCAAGGCCCCTCGCCCGGAGCGTCGCTGGTCGCGGTCACAGGAATATTTGTATCATTGAGCTCATTCAGTAAAAGAAAATCCCCTTGAGCCAGGCCGGCAGTACTGGACATCGTAAAAGTCGTATTGTCTTTATTATAGCCAGATTGAATCGGCAGCAAAGTCGAACTGCTACTTCCTGCTCCCATCGTAACAATCGCGTCCAGAGGCGTTTCTGAAGTAAGGAGGGTTTGCGTTGGCCCGGCCCCGCGCAAGGTTTTATTTCCAGGAATATGAAGTCCGCCACTTTTCAGAACAAAGCTTCCTGCGCGAAGGTAGGCCACTTGCCCCTGAGGTGTGTTGTTCAGGCAATTCTGAATTTTCACAGATGAATCCGTCGTGCCATCGGTAGGCACGCCATCAGTCGCTACGCAGTCGCGGATTATGGTGCGAGTTGGAATTCCGCCTTTGACGCCAACATTGCCTTGCCAGCGCGTTACGCGGTCCGTAGGAAAAAGCGAGTTCGATGCCGGAATTGTAGTGGTTGGAGGATTCTGAACCATTGTGGTTGTCGTATCTGAAAGGCTGCTTTGATTTTCTGAGGAAAAGGTGCCACTGATTTCAGACTTAAACGAGTCCTTTGTACAAGAAACAGTTGTACAGACTAATACCGTTACGAATAACAAACCGAAAAACGTGTCGTTAATGGAATGTTGTCTATACGAATTCCCCATACCTTATATCTACGGTAATCGACCATTTGCGACATAATTCCCTTGATAAGCATGACGCTACATGGTAATATCCGCAAACCCAATTTTAAAATATTTGATAAACTGGAGGTCCCCGTGAAGAAATCAGTAAGTTTTGGTCTCGCAACTTTAATTGGCGCTGCCGCCATGGCGAGTTTGCCCCCCGTTGAGAATCAACAGACCCAAAGCCAACAAGATAAAGCTTCCGTTGAAGTTATTCTAAATGTAACCCCTGAGCAGCGAGACGAATTGGCAAAAGTATTGAATCAACTCAATATTGAAGTGAAAGATTGGCGAGTCATTGAAGTCAGGGAACTACCTTCGCGTTGTTGTTAATCCGCGCTTTCTTAGGTATGCTGTAAAACTATGAATATTACACAGAGGTGGCAGAAGGTTTTGCTCATCGGTTTGCTTTTGGCAATTGGTGGGGTGGCCTTATTTATATTTTTCGTTAATCGAGGAGGATCGTTGAAAAACAGTTCGATCACCACATCATTTTCAAATATAAAGTCCCTCCCCGATCCCGCTGGGATTGTTACAACGTCTGAATGGTATTTTTTGAATCACGTTTCCAGCGCCTTGGTTATGTACAATCACCAAGAAGGCCGCTTTAATCCATTGTTGGCAGAAAAATGGGCGATTCAAGGCAATACGATCACATTTTTCCTGAGTGATTCTGCAAAATTTAGTGATGGTTCGGCTTTGACAGCAAAGGACGTCGCTTACACCATCAAGAGATTGATCTTGAAAAGAACTTCTACCCACTTCCCCGTATGGGACCAGCTAACTGATTGCAGTAGCCTGAAAGCAATTGATGAAAACTGCCCAGGGATATCCATTGTTGATGAAAAAACAATTAAATTTTTGTTAAGTAAAACCGTAGAATCATTCTTTCT
>CALQIT020000078.1 GCA_943330705.2 Streptomyces griseus | reverse complement strand
ACTGGAGTTGAAGGTCATGACTCGTCAATGTGGGCGCTGACCTTCGGAGCCCTAGGAGTCGTCTTTGGCGATATCGGAACAAGCCCTCTCTATGCACTGAGAGAGTGCTTCACTCATACTCATGGCCTGAACCTGAGTCCAGAAAATGTCGTGGGCGTTTTGTCCCTTGTTTTTTGGACCCTTATGCTGATCATCAGCATAAAGTACATGTTGGTCGTTATGCGGGCCGACAATAAGGGCGAAGGGGGAATTCTTTCGCTAATGGCTTTGGCGACAAGGGATGATAAAAACTCGGGTCGGCGAAAAGTATTTATGGTGGGGATCGGCTTGATTGGAGCTGCTTTACTTTATGGCGATGGAGTAATTACGCCCGCAATTTCAGTACTTTCGGCTGTCGAGGGTCTAAAAATAGTTACCCCGCTATTTACGACCTGGGTTGTGCCATTGACAGTGGTGATAATTGCCATTTTATTTCTATTTCAATATCTGGGAACGGCCCGGATCGGAGTTATTTTTGGTCCGATTATTGCCGTTTGGTTTGTGGTGATTGGTTTGCTTGGTTTTCTGCAGATCATTCATAATCCAGATGTTCTTGTTAGCTTAAATCCCATGCATGCAATCCAATTTCTGATTGATAATGGGATCAAAGGTACGTTCGTGATGGGCGCTGTTTTTCTAGCCGTCACTGGTGGGGAAGCTCTTTACGCTGATATGGGTCACTTTGGTCGACGCCCGATTAGGTTGGCTTGGTTTTGCCTTGCCATGCCGGCTTTGACTTTGAATTACTTTGGCCAGGGCGCCTTGCTTCTTTCGGATCCAACCGCCATAGAAAACCCATTTTTTCTTATGGCCCCGACCTGGGCTGTCTGGCCCATGGTGATTTTAGCTACTCTTGCAACGGTGATCGCTTCGCAGGCCTTAATAACTGGCGTTTTCTCAATCACTCGCCAGGCAGTTCAGCTTGGCTATTGGCCAAGAGTTGCTGTGGTTCATACCTCCAGCCGTGAAATTGGTCAGATTTATATTCCTTTTATGAATTGGACGATGATGCTTGGGGTGATCTGGTTGGTTTGTGCCTTTAAGACGTCCAGTAATTTGGCCTCGGCCTATGGGATAGCAGTAACCGGCACCATGGTGATAACGACGGTCTTAGCCTTTGAGGTTTCCCGGCGGTTATGGAACTGGCCGCTTTGGAAATCCAGTTTAATATTTGGTTTTTTTCTTATTATTGACGTGGCATTTTTTGCCACCAATGTGGTCAAGGTTCAAGACGGCGGATGGGTGCCGCTTGCTATTGCAGCTGGAATATATCTTTTGATGTCGACTTGGCAGCGAGGTCGCAAGATTTTAGCCGAGCGTTTACAAGCGCGAAGTATTCCGATGGAAGAATTTATTGCCCGGCTGCAGGCTGATCCACCAGCGCGGGTCGAAGGCTCTGCAATCTATATGAGCAGTGATTTATGGGGAGCTCCCGTGCCCCTGCTGCATAATCTTAAGCATAACAAAGTTCTTCACACGCGAGTGGCGGTACTTACGATTAAGACAAGGGAAGTCCCTTTTGTGCATAAGGAGCGCGTACAAATCGAAGAACTTTGCTCTGGGTTTTATCGGATTATTGCCTACTATGGTTTTATGGAAATCCCGAAAATCAAACATATTCTTGAAGCATGCCGCGAGCGAGGCATTCGGTTCCCAATACAAGAAACAACTTTTGTCTTGGGCCGAGAGACAATTCTTCCGCGCGGACATCAAGCCTTGCCGCTTTGGCGGGAGCATATTTTTGCGATCATGGCCAGAAATGCGGAAAGACCAACGGCCTACTTCAAAATCCCACCCAATCAGGTCATTGAAGTCGGCATTCAGGTTGAAATTTAGCCCAAAAAAGCCGTGGCTTTCAATCCATTCAGAAAAGCCGTGGCTTTTCATCGATGTAGTTAGAAGATACTTTTACTTTTGTAGGAACTCTTGAATGCTTTCTTTTTGCGCCATGCCATCTTTATAGCCAACTTCAATCAGGCGGGTGGTGAATTCCCTTTCAAACATAAGATAGCTAATAATTTCGCTAGCATCTTCTAAAGGACCGAGTCCTTTTAATAGATAACGAATAACTCTGGGCAGGCGGGAAGCCATGCTTGCGGCGATTTGGCCGATGTCTTCGGACGGACAGATAAAAACATGTTCGACTCGTTTGAAGTTCAATTTTTCTTGATGAGAATCAGGAACTCGATTTAAAAACTCATTGATGCGATTGAGCCTTTCAATGTCGACCTCAATGCCGTCAAGCAAAACGGCATTCAAAAGCATATTCATAACCTTGGCCACACTCGGCGGCATCGTCGAGGCATTGAGCATTTTATCATAAGCTGTTTCTTGCTGTTTGCGAACGCCAATCACCATCAATTGATCGCTACCCATGTGGATCGCAGGAGAGCAGGGGGTCAGATTTCGCACGCACCCATCGCCAAAAAATCTGGATTCAACATTAACTGGCGGAAATAAAACCGGGATCGCCGCCGAGGCCATGACATGTTCGATTTTTAAGAGAACCCTTTCCGCCGAGCGACGGGATCGTTGCCACAGGGGGACTGAGTCATCACCCTGCATAAATGTAATTGTTGTCGAGGTCTTATAATCGATCGCGCTAACCGCAACCGATTGCATATGTCCTTGATCAATATTCTTCTGGATACGACTGAAATCGCAGTTGTTTTTCAAAAGCTCCCAAAGCGGACTAGTATCTAATAGGGCGCGTCCTTGTGTGGCCCCAGTGATCGCTCCAAAAGAAAGTTCTCCCATCCACTTGAGGCCAATTTTTCCTAGCGAGATCGCGTCGGTCTTGAAAACTTGGCCGGACTCAAGATCGCTCCAGAAATCAGCCAAACGCCGCGTGATCACGGCAAAGTCATCAGCTCCACTTGCCAAGAACCCGGCATTGATCGCACCGGCAGAGACTCCGGTATAAATTCGAAAAGGATTTTTGATTCTGAGTTCTGTTGAAATATCAGAAATTGCGTTTAAAACGCCGACCTGATACGCCCCTCGTGCCCCGCCGCCACTTAATACCAATGATTTCATGAATTAAGCTTAAATCAAAATTAGTTATTTGTGCAAAAACATGTTGCAAGGTCTAGGTCTGGACTCTGATACTATTTCGACGCCAGTCCAGCGAGAAAAATATTTGCTTGTGATCAAAAAATTTTTACGGAGGAATTTATGAATAAGTTAGTTCTTAGTTTACTATGTTTAGTGACCGCAAATGCCGTTTCTGCAGAAAAATACAATTTGGACACCTCTCATTCAGAGGTTGGGTTTTCAGTTACCCATTTAATGGTTTCAAAAGTAAAAGGCCACTTTAAAAAGTATAATGCAAGTTTCGCTTTTGACCAGGCCTCTGGCGAGGTTACAGATATAGATGTCAATATTGATCCTGCCACTATTTATACGAACGAAGATAAGCGTGATGATCATTTGCGCGGTGCCGACTTCTTTGACGTAAAAAAATTCCCTGCGATCACCTTCAAGGCTGACAAAGTCAAAGTTACAAAAGGCCAGAAGGTAGTAGTTACGGGTCAGCTGGCCATGCATGGCGTTTCTAAGCCAGCGTCCTTCGACCTTGAGTATTCAGGAAGTGTTATCGATCCTTGGAAAAATGAAAAGCTTGGGTTTTCGCTGGTGGGTAAAATCAATCGTAAAGATTGGGGCCTGACTTGGAACAAAGGGCTGGATAAAGGCGGGGTTGCAGTTGGTGATGAAGTAACTATTTCTGTTGATGGTGAAGCACAAAAAGTTGCAGCTCCATCGGCGGCACCTGCGGCAGCCACCAAAAAAGGAAAATAATTTTTTAAGACTGAATCCAGCTTTGCAAAAATTTAAAATACCAGTCTTGCAAAGCTGGCTGTTTACCCAGTTGTTCTGCAACTAAAGAGGCGGGCTGGGCAAATTCACCTGCGGGGTAAGGCCCATCTTGGGGATCATCAAGAGTGCATTCATAAATCCATTGCCGTGTGCTTTCTGGATGAAATTGAAAGGCGACGGTGCTGTTGCCAAAGACAAAGCCCTGATCCTGGCAAATGCTGTTTTCAGCAAAACGACGAGCCCCCTCCGGAAGAAAAAAACGATAAGCGTGAAATTGGAAAACCTCTAATTGAGAGGGTGAGAACTTCAACAGCGGACTGGCCGTGGAATCAATCGCAACGAGCTTCCAGCCGACTTCCCAGGCATCGTGTTTCTGCACCTTTGCGCCCAACACTTCAGCAATCAGTTGACCCCCTAAACAAAGCCCCAGGATTCTTTTGTTGGTCTTTACAAATTGGGCAATTAAAAGCTTTTCCTGTCTCAGCCAGGGGTATTGATCCTCCTGATCAACATTCATGCCACCTCCGCACAGAATCAAGTTTTCAAACCCAAGCAAATTTCCCCAGTTTGTGGCAGCGCCCGTGCCATCACGAACTATCTCGTTGGCCAGGTCACTTGCCATCATTACTTGATAGGGCAGGGCGCGATCGTTAAGGAACTGCAAGGTGCTACCTGGAGGGGTTGCGATGCTATGCTGTATGATAAGCGTTTTCTCTAGTTGTTTCATGAGACAATTTTTACTAGCATAAGCACCTATGAATTTCATCGATATACTTTTGCACATTGATCAATATGTTGGACAATGGCTGGCTCTGCTTGGCCCGTGGATGTACGTATTAATGTTTTTAATTATTTTTGCGGAAACAGGATTGGTCGTTACCCCATTTCTGCCAGGGGACTCCTTATTGTTTGCCTTGGGCGTTTTGACCGTCAGCAATGAAAACCCTTTGAATATCTGGATTTTAAGTCCGCTTTTAATGGCTGCCGCATTGATCGGGGACAACGTCAATTACACTGTCGGTCGATGGCTTGGGCCGCGGGTTTTTCGCGATGATCAGTCCAGGTACTTCAAGCGCCAGCATTTAGTTAAGACCCAAAGTTTTTATGAAAAGTTTGGCCCCAAGGCTGTCATTTTAGCCAGGTTTGCCCCCATCATTCGTACCTTTGTGCCCTTTGTTGCCGGAGTTGGGGCGATGAAAAGATCGCGTTTCATAGGTTATAGCATCATTGGTGCAATTCTTTGGATTAATGGTTTTCTCTTTGCTGGACATTTTTTCGGAACTTTGCCGGGGGTTAAACGAAATTTTCATTTGGTTATCCTGGCAATAATTTGCCTGTCCCTATTGCCAATTGTGATTGAGTTTTTCCGTCAGCGGGCTTTACTGAAAAAGGGCCGCGCGGCATCAATTTGATTTGCACAACACATTAAGCTGAGGTTTATTAATAACTTAATGCTTTGCGTAATTAGTTCACTGAAATCCTTACAAAGCAGATTTATTGAGGTCCTGGTATTGCTTTGACACCAGCTTTGTGGCACTTACTTTGCTGAAGCCCTGGCCGTAGGTCAGAATTGGACCAAATATAAACTAGCGCTAACAACGTTGGCGTAACACTGATTAGGGGAACACATGAAGAAGATCATTTTTGGATTAGCACTGTCTGCTGCCTTAGCTGCGAACGCACAAATGGGCGCGACAAAAGCAACTCAATTGCCAAAGAAGTCGATGAAGACGACTGCAAGGGCAGCCGCTGCTAAGCAGTTGGCTAAAAATTCCCCTGTCATCGTGGCGCCGGTCGTGGCTGCCAATGACGCTGCACTTGAAGCACGAGCCTCTAGTCAAACTTCAACAGCTACTGTGGCGGCTGTTGCCCCGACAGCTGCTAAGAAATGGTCTGCATCTTTGGTTACCGACAATTCAGCGGGGGTGGCGTCAAATGCCAAAGATGGCAAGTACGAAACTCGGGCTCAAAATTTGAATATTTTAAGCCTAAACTATGTCGGCCTGAAGTATAAATTAACTGACAACAGCTATGCATCAGCTCAACAGTTTTTTAGTTACAAGAAGCAAGGAAATGACTCTGCAGACCAGCAAGAATCTGTTTCCGCTTACGTGACTCGCTTGGTTTATGGAATGCAAAAAAATACAGTCGCTGGCTCTGATGAGTTTGAAATCCCAGTTCGCTTGGTGATTCCAGATTCTACAACTGCCAATACGAGCGGACTTCGTTATGCTTTGAATTCCCCGATTGAGATTGGTTGGACCTTGTCGCCAAAGGTGACTGTATCTTATTTGCTATATCCACGTATTTCTGTTTACGCCAATTCTGAAACTTCGGCGTTCAAGCTGCAAAATGGCCCAATTGCTTATTACAATGTAACTGACAAAGTTCAGCCCTATGCTGCAATCAATATGGATTCTCAATTTACAAAGCTGTCTGCTTTGACCAAAAGCAGTGACTCTTGGGAGCTTGAGGCCGGCGTAAACCTAACTTTGCCAGCAAAAATCATGCTGACTCCAGCTATTGGTCAATCTCATAGTTTGACAGCTGGTGGATTGGATCTTGGTAAAGCTGATGAGACCTCTTACAAGCTTCAAGCTGGCGTAACTTTTTAAGTTCGTTATTCATAATCAGAAGTTTAAAAAAGGAATGCTCGAATGAGTGTTCCTTTTTTTATGGAAGTTAACTACTTAGCGCAACTTGTTGCGGTAGATTTGAACAAGATTTTCCCCGTAGAGTCGTAAAGCAAGACCCAACCCCTTACCGCTAGTTCTGGGTTTGGTTCCCCAGCGCAAGGGCTGGTTGGGGACAATAGGACCTCAACCCAAACCTGATCTTTTACTTGTTTAGAACTTAAAATCTTAGCATTTCTTGGGGAGTCAACCCCTGGACCGAAGGCTACCGAACGATAGAGGTCCCGTTCTTTTACAGAGCCAATGTTAACTTTTTTAAAGTGCCGTTCTTCAACCCAGGCAAAATCATGCTGAGGACCGTCTACATTAAAATCAACGGTTGCAATGCCTAAGAGAACTTTCAAGTAACCATTTTTTTTCTCAAGAAATGGATAGCGGCAAATGCCAGGACTTTTATCCTCGCATTTGCCCTTAATCCAGCCGGAAAGGCTTCGGCCGGTGACCTTAAGGTCATTGAAAGTTGCATATAGGGTGCGCTTAAAATCGACGAAGGCTTGGATAAGCTTCGAATTATCTCAGTTATGGTCATTGCTTGCTGCTTGCTGAATAGCAATTTGCCCGCCGGGCAAGAACAGCAGCGGGTCAACCGGGCCACGGGCTTGGCGAATTTCGAAATGCAAATGAACTCCGGACGCGCGCCCGGTTCGGCCCATTTTGCCAACCGCTTCACCTTGTCGGATTTTATCGCCTGTTCGGGTGTTGATTTCAGATAAGTGGGCATAGAGGGTGGCCCATCCGCGCTCGCCCTCAATTAAAACCATTTTTCCGAAGCCCTTAAATTCTTTGCCCGCGTATATGACCGAACCGTCGTGGGAAGCGACAATAGGAGTTCCCTTCGGGGCAGCTAAATCCACACCCAAGTGGGGCCGTCTTTTATTGGGCAGAAATCCGCGGGTCAATACAGCCTGATCAACAGGCCAGTTAAAGTAATGGGTTCGCTTTGTCTTAAGCGGTTCAATAATTGCCTCTGAGCTATTGATAGGTGCAGTTAAGTCTGCGGCGGCAGGTGCTGTTTGCGGCAAACGACTAGGCGTCGAACAACCAATCAAAAAAAGAACCGACAATAAGATCGGACCTAGAGTCCAGTCACGGCTGCGAATCAAAAGAAGTTGTTTCATCTCTTCTTTTAATACCTTAAATTCACATCATAAAGTAGCCGGAACTTCCACGGGATAGACTTAAGCCTAGCTCTATCTTATCGATACAGTGGAAAGTCTTGGCACATGGCTTTAACTTCAGCGTGGATTTTTTGCTTCAACGATTTATCTTCAGGAGCTCTCAAGACCTGAGAAATCCATTTCCCAATTTGCTTCATTTCTGGAATTCCCATTCCGCGAGTGGTTAGGGCTGGAGTGCCGATGCGGATACCACTTGTGACAAAGGGACTGCGTTTCTCATAGGGAACCGTGTTCTTGTTGACGGTAATTCCGGCCTCATCAAGAGAGCTCTCTGCCAGCTTTCCTGTGACCTCTTTGCTTGAAAGATCCAAGAGAATGAGGTGATTGTCCGTTCCCCCAGTTACGAGTTCAAAGCCCTCGCTAAGAATTTGCTCGGCAAGAGCTTGAGCATTCAGAATCACATTCTTGGCATAATCTTTAAACTCAGGTCTTAAGGCTTCGCCGAAAGAAACGGCTTTGGCAGCAATGACATGCTCCAGTGGGCCGCCTTGAATTCCAGGAAAAATTTTTGAATTTATTTTTTTAAAATTTTCTTCGCTGTTGGTCAGAATCAATCCGCCACGGGGACCACGTAAAGTTTTATGGGTCGTCGAGGTCACGTAGTCAGCGTAAGTCATCGGATTTGGATGGGCATTTCCCGCGACCAAGCCGGCAAAGTGGGCCATATCAACCATTAATTTTGCGCCAACTTCGTCAGCGATTTCACGAAATTTTGCAAAGTCTAAAGTTCTTGGATAGGCGCTATAGCCGGCGATGATTAATTTTGGTTTAGCTTCCTTGGCAGTGGCTCGGATTGTATCATAATTCAGTCTGCCCGTATTTGGATCCAATTTATAGGATGTCGCTTTAAACAGAATTCCTGAAAAGTTAACCGGAGAGCCATGGGTCAAATGCCCACCGTGGGAGAGGTCCATCCCTAAGACGGTGTCCCCGCCAGACATTGCCGCCAAGTAAACAGCCATATTGGCCTGCGAGCCCGAATGAGGCTGAACATTGGCAAAATTCGCTGAGAAAAGCTTCTTAACTCTTTCGATTGCACAGGCTTCAACTTCATCTACAAACTGGCACCCACCGTAATACCTTTTGCCCGGGTAGCCCTCGGCATACTTATTTGTCAGTATACTACCCTGAGCTTCCATCACGGCCAGTGAGGCATAGTTTTCAGATGCAATCATCTCCAGCCCCTCTTCTTGGCGAACAGTTTCTCTAGCAATAGAGGCAAAGAGTTCAGGGTCTTGATTGCGAAGCACGTTTAAGTTGCGGTCATTATTGGACAAAAAGAGCCCCCTTTTTTATGGCAGCTGCAGATTAATTTTTGCAACTCGCTGAGCATGGCGGCCACCAAGAAACACGGTGGTCATAAAGGTTTTTACGATTTCAATGCAAAGGTCGTGGTCGATAACTCTTGAGCCTAAGCAAAGCACATTTGCATCGTTATGTTCCCGAGCAAGTTTTGCAACCTCAGAAGTCCAGCAAAGTGCTGCACGGATATGATCCCACTTATTGGCCCGCATTGACATGCCCTGGCCTGAGCCACAAATGAGGATACCAAAGTCTTTAAGTTGAATTTTTGCGGGAGCATCCGAGGAAATCAGAGAAAATCCATGAAGTTTGCGGCATAAAATATCGGCGTAATCGGGATAGTCCACTGAATCCGTCGACTGGGGGCCTAAATCATGAATTTCCCGACGGATTTCTTTAGAAAAATCAGGATCAAGCAAGGCCTTGTAAATTTTTGACTTTAGCTCGACTCCGGCATGATCGCTGGCTAGATAGATTTTAATCATAATTTAGAAAAAATCAGGGTGGCGTTGGTACCGCCAAACCCAAATGAATTATTTAAGACGTTCTTAAGGTTACCCTTGCGGGCCTGATGTGGAACATAATCCAGGTCGCAATTTTCGCTGGGATTTTCAAGATTTATGGTCGGCGGGACGATTTGATCCCGCAAAGCTAAAATACAAAATACCGACTCGATGGCACCGGCGGCACCAAGGGCATGGCCCATCATGCTTTTTGTGCTACTTACCCAAAGCTTCTTTGCGTGATCGCCAAAGACTGAGCGTATGGCTTGTGACTCCAGGTCATCGCCAACAGGAGTACTTGTTCCGTGGGCATTGACGTATTGAATATCAGACGGCTGCAATGACGAGTCCTTAAGTGCCATTTGGATAGCTCGGGCCGCTCCAGCGCCTGAAGGCGCTGGATTGGTCATGTGATGGGCGTCCGAAGAAACTCCGTAACCAGTCACTTCACAAAGGATATTTGCGCCGCGCTTTTGTGCGTGTTCCAAGCTTTCTAGAACTAAAATAGCTGCACCTTCAGCCAGAACAAAGCCATCACGATCTTTATCAAACGGGCGGGAAGCTTTTTCTGGGGCCTCATTGCGAGTTGAAAGAGCTCGCATCGCTGCAAAACCACCGATCGCCATTGGGCAAACTGTGCTTTCTGCGCCACCTGAAACCATGACGTCACACCAGCCATTGCGAATGTAATTTACAGATTCGCCGATGGAGTGTGCGCCAGAAGCACAGGCAGAGGTTACCGAATAGTTCGGTCCCTTTAGCCCGTGGGCAATGCTGACCTGGCCGGCAGCCAAGTTCGTAATCACCATTGGAATGAAAAAAGGACTAATCCGGCTAGGACCTTTTTCCAGGACTTTTGTGTATTGTTCTTCGATAGAAGGTAGGCCACCCATGCCTACGCCAATGATGCAACCGGCACGGTCGCCCATTTCTGGACTGATGGTGAGATTCGCATTTTCCATCGCCATTTTTGCAGCAGCCAAAGCATATTGGATAAAAATATCCATCTTCTTTTGCTCTTTTTTGGGGATGTAGTTATCGGCATTAAAACCTTTAACTTCACCCGCAAATTTAACATCATAGGCTTCGCAGTTAAAGCGAGTGATCGGGGCGATACCAGAGCGACCAGCCAAAGCATTCTTCCAAGACTCTTCGCAGTTTAGGCCAAGGGGCGTTATTGCTCCGACCCCAGTAACTACGACTCGTCTTTGCTCTTTGGCCGGACGGGCGGTCATTACACTTTGCCCTTTTTTTCAAGGTACGAGGCCACATCGCCAACGGTGCGAAGTTTTTCGGCATCTTCGTCGGGGATTTCAAGGTCGAACTCTTCTTCCATCGCCATTACTAGCTCAACGATGTCCAGACTGTCTGCGCCTAGGTCGTCAATAAAAGAAGCCTCAATTTTTACTTTCTCTGGATCTACACCAAGTTGTTCTACAATGATGTCTTTGACTTTTCCGTTGAGCGCCATGTCTGTCTTCCTTTCGATATCCATTTTCTTACCCCATGTACATTCCACCATTCACACTAATTGTATGTCCGGTAATATATTTTGATTCATCACTAATCAAGAAGGCCACTGCATATGCCACTTCCTCAGGATCGGCAATTCTTTCCATCGGAATTTTGCTTAAAATAGCTTTCTTTTGATCCTCGCTTAGGGCCCCGGTCATTTCCGTTGAAATAAATCCAGGGGCGATACAATTTACACGAATCCCCCGCGATGCAATCTCTAGGGCCGTGGACTTCGCAAAGGCCTCAATTCCGGCTTTGCTAGCCGCGTAGTTTGCTTGTCCCGGGTTTCCAGTCTGTCCAATAATACTTGTAATATTAACAATTGAACCCTTGCGGGCCTTTAGCATCGACTTAAGAAATCCTTTGGTCACCAGAAACGTGCCCTTAAGGTTTGTCTCAATGACGCTTTGAAAGTCGTCGGCTTTCATCCGCAGAAGCAGGGTATCCTTTGTCACTCCGGCATTATTGACAACGCCGTCAATGCTGCCAAACTTCTCCAGCACCCTAGAACAAGCCGCCTCAACGCTGGATTCATCGTTTAAATTCATAGGCACAAAGAAGTGTCCAGTTCCAGAAAGGCTTTCCAAAACCTTTTGGGCTGCGTCTTCACGTGAGGAATAGGTAAATGCGACCTGGGCCCCTTTTTCCGCCAAGACACGACAGATGGCCGCCCCAATGCCACGACTGCCACCTGTTACAAATATTTTTTTTGTGGAAAGCGGAAGCAAGGGCAATCAATACTCCTACTGAGTCGAATCTTTTACAAACTTTTCGATGGCTTCGAGGTCCTCAAGAGAGTTGGTATTGAAAACGCGGAAGGCTTCGCTGTCAATTTTTTTAAGCAATCCATGAAGCACCTTACCAGCGCCTAACTCAACACAAGGAATTGGCCGGGCCGGTTCTGCATCGGCTGGGGGTTTATTCGCAGCCCCTATCTTAAGCGCCAGCATGCTCTGCATCCACAGAACCGGGGCCGAGACCTGGCGAATTAGATTTTCCCTTAGCTCTTTTGCCTCTTGAACGGGCAGTGCTGTAAAATTTTGATAGACTGGTTGCTGGGCCTTCAAAAAGTCCATTGAAGATAGGATCTCGCGCATTTTTTCTTCGGCCGGGGCCATCATTTCACAATGGAAGGGGGCAGAGACCTGCAAGGGAATCAATTTTACCCTTTTGCTTTCGGGCCAAAGATCCTCGGGTTTGAAGTTTTCCTTCAACCAATCGATGCTTTTCTGATTGCCTGAAATAACTATTTGTCCGGGACAGTTATAATTAGCGGGACTCAAAGGCCCTTGCCCTGATTTCTTAATCGCAAACCTACAAAGTTCGGCCACTTGAGCGGGCTCTAAACCTAAGACAACAAGCATGCCGCCTTTACCCACGGCAACGGCTGATTGCATGGCCTGGCCGCGAATGCGGACAGCTTCCATTGCAGGTGAAAAAGCCATGGAACCGACCGAAACCAGGGCCGCATATTCGCCGATGGAGTGGCCAGCAGCGGCTTTTACGGTGAGCCCGAATTGGGAATTCAGAACTCGGTAGGTGGCAATGGAGGTCGCAAGCAAGCAGGGTTGAGTATTTGCGGTTAAGGCCAAATCCTGCTCAGAACCATCGAAACATAATTTTTTTAAATCCAGCTTTATAGCTTCGCTTGCCTCTTGGTAAGTTTCTTTCGCAATCTGAAAGTTATAAAAAAGAAACTTGCCCATGCCGGGTTGTTGACTACCTTGTCCTGGGAACAAAATTGAAAACATTTTAATACCTCAGAAGGGCGCTGCCAGAAGTAAGGCCCGCACCAAAAGCAGTTAGAAGAATCGTTTGGCCGCGCTGGATTCGTCCATCCTTAACGGCCATATCAAAGGCAACTGGCACCGTCGCCGCCGAGGTATTACCCATCTCGTGGACGACTGAAACAACTTTTTCTTTCGGAAAATTAAAATGATTAGCAACGGCTTCCATAATCCGCCAGTTGGCCTGATGCGGGACCAGCCAATCCACTTGATCAATCCCGACCTTATTGGTTTCCAGGGCCAACTGACAGGCTGAAGACATCGTTCGAACCGCATTCTTAAAAATTTCACGGCCCTTCATCTTCATGTAACCATGACCCTGTTCAATGGATTCCTGATTGATCGGATGACGACAACCGCCACCCGCAAGCACAAATAAATCCCCCAGCGAGCCTTCGGCGCGCAAGTGGGTTGAGTAAATGGTGTTAGGGTCGTCTGGCGCCGCCCGCGAAACGATAAAGGCACCGGCGGCATCGCCAAACAGGATGCAGATTTCCCGGTCCTTGTAGTTTACAAACGGATGAATGGTTTCGGCACCCACCACCAAAATATTTTTGTACATACCGGTTCGAATGAATTGATCGGCAATCGAAAGGGCATAAATAAAGCCAGAGCAAGCCGCAGAAACATCAATGGCCGGGATTCCGGCAAGTCCTAGTTTCGTTTGTAAAATGCAAGCGGTATTTGGCATCGGCTGATCAGGGGTCACCGTTGCTAGAATAATAAACTCAATTTCGTCGGCATTCATTTTTGCCGCAAGAAGTGCTTTTTTTGTGGCCTGGAAAGCTAAGTCTGATGTGAATTCGCCGTCGGCGGCAATATGCCGACGCTCAATGCCGGTGCGTTCTCGTATCCATTGGTCCGTGGTGTCGACCAATTTTTCGATATCAAAATTGGTCAAAACTTTTTCTGGAAGATACGAACCAGTCCCCGCAATGCGGGCTCGGTACATCGGCATGATGCTCTCGTTCCGCTAAAGATTTAGTTGGCAGCGCTGATTTGTTTGCCTTTGTAATAATAAGCGCCGTCAGCACCCTTCATCGCACGATGTGGACGAACAAGCTCTTTGGTCTTTTTATCCACAGCAACTGCTGGGGCTGAAATTCCATCATGACTTCTTCTCATATTCCGGCGCGAGCGCGAGGTCTTTTTCTTAGGTGTAGGCATCTTAAACTTCCTCTCCTGAAAATCAGGTCCAAAACGATATCGAAATAACTGCATTTAACCCAAAGGGTCGAAAGGCGTGTAATCTAACGAATTTTCGTCAAAAATCAAGCTCCAAAATTGCCCAGGCGATAAGTCGACCAAGGCCAAGCGGACCTTAAATCTTTGGCTTCAGGTCTTTAAGTGCTGCAAAGGGGTTCACCGGCTGCAAAACGCCTTTGTCTTCATAACCAAAACTAGACGTACGAACATCTTTGCCACAAAGGCTGCAGTTGCCGCTTTTGTCTTCTGCTGGAGCAGGGGTAAAAGGGATCGCCATGGCAATGATTTCATGTAGATAGTCGCCTGAATGGAACTGATTTCCACCGTATTCAATAACCGCCGGACCGTCTTCGTGAGCGTCCGAAACGTGATTTGTTTTGGCGTATTTCGCATTGCGAGGTTGCTCGAGTTCTGGCATGAGCAGGCCGCGAAACTTCTCGCTGATGACCAGCTTAAAGTCCAAACCGCAGCGGGAGCAATCCTCTGGAAGTTCTGTTTTGATGAATCCAAAAAGCTCAAATGTAGACTTTTGCAGCAGTGGACGAATTGAAAACTCTGTCTGATAAGGCATGCTGCCAATCAGATCGCGAAAGGTCTCATTCAACTCGCCAGTGCGGT
>CALQIT020000077.1 GCA_943330705.2 Streptomyces griseus | reverse complement strand
TTGAATCGGTACAATCTTCGCGCTGCTATTTTTTAAGGTCAGCTTTGTTCCGACGAAGATATCAAAATTATATTACATTTGGTACAATTTGACGGCCAAAGTAAAATTGCCATTCTCCTCGAGTCCTTAACTGACTCTTAGCTTTATATGGCCTTTGAGCAGGTAAATGTGACGTATCGACGTCACAAACAGCTAAATGAGAAGGGCCTCTTTACTTCTGCTTACTTCAGTCTACTTCCAAGACGCCCAATATTCTTTCAATTCAACAGGATCTAGGCCCTGATCAATTTTCAGGTTGCTCCAGGTATCAATCATCACGGCGTATTCATCGGTATGAGTTTTTCCACCAATATTTTTTACGGCCTTTGGATGTGGACCATGGGGAAAACCAGCCGGATGCAAAGAAATCATTCCTGCTTTTAAATTATCGCGACTAAAAAAATTCCCATCATGATAAAATAGAACTTCGTCGTAATCCATATTCTGATGATAAAATGGAACCTTCAGCGCATCGGCATCGGACTCTAATGGCCGTGGTAAAAAAGTACAAATCACAAATCCGCGGGCGACAAAAGTAGTATGGGCACTTGGCGGCAGATGTACTCTGGCGCTGATCATTGGCATCAGATCATCCACGTGCAGGGTGTAGGGCCACAGATCACCCTTCCAGCCAACCGTATCGTAAATGTCTTCAGCATAGGTAAATAAAGTAGGTTGACCTTCACGAACGACACGTACTTTTGTCACATTGGATTTTTTTTGATCTATAAATATTTTTAGTGCTGCCAAATCCGGCTTTACCAATGCCGCAAGATCATAAAATGCATTCTTACCAACCATGCCGCGATCAGGTTCCCGGAACGAGCTAGTTTTTGATTCAATCACCAAAAAATTAGTGTCTTGCCCAAAATAAAAACTGTGGGTCACGCACTTGGGAATCATAATATAAGAGCCCTTGCGAAACTCAAGTAGCCCATACTCGGTAAGAATTTGACCTAGGCCCGAGTGACAAAAATAAACCAGATCGCCATCCGCATTGCGAAATGCTGTTTCTAGAGTTTGCTGCGTCTTTTTTTCCCAAAGATTGGATATGGTGACGTCTTGATTGTAGAACATCCTTTGGTTTTGACCCCAGTTACGATCCATTGCGGGAACATCATACATGTGCGGCCGCAGTGGCCCGTCAATCGCCGTCCAGCGGGTACTGGGTTTCGGTTTAATCAAATGCGACACTGGACCGTAAAATCCAGAACGACCTTGTTCTTCTTCAAAGTGGCCCTCGGGGATCCCCTTATGCCCTTGGGTCGTGTGTTTACCTTGGCTGAATTGGAACATTATAAGTATCCCCTTTCCGTTTGGTCGCGCTCAATAGCATCAAAAAGAGCTTGAAAATTTCCCTCACCAAAACCGGAATGGCCTTTTCGTTGAATGACCTCGAAGAAAATGGGACCAATGATGTTTTTTGAAAAAATCTGTAATAGGTATCCTTCTGAATCCCCATCTGCCAAAACAGCATGGCTACGCAAAGTCGGAATATCTTCGGTCATCATTGGAAGACGGTCTTTTAAAGCCGCATAATAAGTGGCGGGCGGCGGGGACAGAAATTCCAAATTACTGGATTTTAAATCGGTCAGACTTTTTACAATATCGTTCGTTAATAAAGCCAAATGCTGGATGCCTGAGCCATGATATTGATCAAGATACTCTTGAATTTGTGATTTTGTATCGGTGGGCTCATTGATCGGGACGGCAAACAAGCCGCAAGGCGAGCGCATGACTTTAGAAATAAGACCAGTTTTAGCGCCTTTGATATCAAAATATCGAGTTTCGCGAAAGCCAAACACATTGGTATAGAAATCACACCATTTTTGCATTTCACCGACTGGAACATTATTGGTAAAATGATCAACAATTGAAAATGGACCTTCTGGATCCTTGTCGTTCACTGAAACTTTAAAAATGTCATTGTATAATTTTTGTGAATTTTTTTTATCCATGAAGTAAACCAAGGATCCGCCAATTCCGCTGATAGCCTTAAACGGCGTAGCCCCCCGCAAAGATTCGAAGCCCTCGTATGACTTACCGCCACGCTCAATCGCCGTGTGATAGCCAAAATCAGCATCGTGAAAGCGAAAACCCACCGAGCAAATAGCGGGCCCATGGGACTTTGCAAATTGTTCGGCAAAAGTTGCGGGTTCGCAGTTAATAATAAAATTAATGTCATGTTGGCGGTAAAGTTTAATTTTCTTTCCACTGACGGTGGCAATTTCTTTAAATCCCCAGCGCTTAAAAAGATCTTCGAAAAAACCCATGTCCGGGCCTGTGTACTCAATAAACTCAACACCATTGAGCCCCGTCGGATTAGTTGCTGGATCAAATACCTGAGCCATAAAGACCTCCAAAATAATATCTTGAAAAGCAAAACTTACTGCCGAGATTTTACAGTTGCAAGTAAAGAAGGCTAAAGTCTTTCAACAACCAGCGCTGGGCCCCTAATTAGACAGGCCCCTAGTTCAGGCCAATGCCGCTTGAACTCGATAACGAAGTATAGAATTTAGTAACCTGTGGGTCAGTGATAAAACTGCTGGGACTCCAACCTAAAAGACGTAATCCTTTACCACTGCGTAAACGGCTTAAGGCAACATAGGCTTGGCCGGGCTCCCACAGCCGGGACAAATCAACCCAAAGATCATCCAGCGTGCAACCCTGGGATTTATGAATCGTCGTCGCATAGGCCAAGTTCAATGGAAAATTAATCACTGAGGCTACGATTTTCCCGTCTGCATCTTGCATTGCAAATTGGGATTTTTCCACTTGGACTTCCCGTCCGGTTTCTTTTTGCACAACTATTTTTTCAGGATGAACCTCAACAACAGTTCCCCGGGTGCCATTGATCCATCTTTTTTGCGTATCATTTTGCAGAAACATCACCCTTGCGCCCTCTTTCAAAACGAGCTCGGCAGGGATGGGTGCTGATTTTTTCAAAATTTCCACAGCCCGAGCCTCGCCTAGGTAAATTGAGGGGATTCGCACTTCGGGCTTACTGATTTGCAGCAGTTCGCGCTGATTGAAATACTCGGATTGGTCACGACGGGGAAATAGGCGGGTGCTTTTATCATCTTCGTCATGCTCACGACTTCGGGACTCAAGAAAATTGCGCACCCGCTGGGTCACCGTTCCAGCTCGGACATCGGCCAAAACCTCGAGAAAATCACTGTCTTCTGTAACCCGCTGATTGTGGTTTAGCAGACAAGTTTGAAAACCACTTTGTTGCCAAATATCGCTGAGAAAAGACCACTCGCGAGCGGTTCCACTTCTGGTGACCGGGGGCAGTTGTGCAAAATCACCAACCAGCACCATGCGCATGCCGCCCCAAGGATGCTGATTGCCCCGAGCTTGCCGGGCCAAGGCTTCTGCGACCTCAAAGGCCGGGCGCGGAATCATCGAGATCTCGTCAATAATCACGCCCTCAACCGAAGATAGTCGCTTCATCAAACGTCCGTCTTTGCGTCCCTTTTCAAGGGCTGCTTGCGCACCCCCCTCCATAATTCCCAAACCAAAAAAAGAATGAAAAGTTCGACCACCAAGAAGCACTGCCGCGGCCCCCGTCGAGGCTAAAATCGGAGTCTGCTTACTGTCGATGCCGCGCAGATAATGGCGAATCAAAAAACTTTTCCCCGAGCCAGCACCCCCGGTAATAAATGCGTTCTCACCACTTAAAAGCAGTTCGAAGGCCGTGTTTTGCTCTGGGGACAGATCTGGAAGTACTGATTTCGCCATTTCGCTAACATATCCGCGGAATCGCTTTGAATAAAGATTAGATCAATCAAATGGCTTCACACGCCGCGGCATTTCTGAGGGCTTGGAGGACCGGCGGAAGGCTGTGTAGTATGACTGCCGGAGGACCTGGCGATGGATCAAACACAAAACAATACGCAGAACGCGATTTTTTCTAACAATTCGGTGCAAATCAATAAGACCCATTTCGAAAGCCGCGAAGAAAATCTATATTACGACGGCGTCTATGATATCGATCCCCACGAACTTTATCGTAAACTTGGACAAGTTTGTTTGATCGACGTCCGCCAGCCCGACGAGTTTAACGGTGATCTGGGTCATATTCCGAAAGCAAAGTTGATGGTTTTGGACCAGTTACAAGAGCATTTGGCTGAATTGCCAAACGACCAGACTATTGTTTTCATTTGCCGCAGTGGTGGCCGAAGCGCCAAAGCCGCAGAGCTTGCACTTCGCCATGGAATAAAAGATATATTTAATCTCAAAGGCGGGATGATCCTTTGGAACGAACTGCACTACACAACTGAAGCCTAATAAAATGAACAATAAAATTTACGTCAATCGCACCCTCAATTTGAAACGCATCCGTTACATCGGATTGGATATGGATCACACCTTGATCCGCTATCACTCGGAGGAATTCGAGCTGCTTTCGCATTCCGTGATGAAAGAGAAGTTAGTAAAAAACAAACACTACCCAGAGGCTGTGCAAAATTTGACCTTTGCCTACAACAGCGCAATTCGCGGTTTGGCGATTGATCGTAAAAAGGGAAATCTACTGAAATTGAATCGACACTCCTCGATTCGCGCCAGCTATCATGGCTTGGTCCCTTTGGATTTTAAAACCCAACAGAAAATGTATAAAAGTACATATATTGATTTAGGCGATCCTAATTTTTTAGCTGTCGATACAACCTTTTCAGTTTCCTTAGCTGTCTTGTTTCAGCAGGTCGTGGAGCTGAAAAAAAAGGATCCGGCCTCGTTTCCTGATTTTTCGGTTATTGCCGATGATGTTCTTAATGTGCTTGATGAAGCCCATCGCGATGGTTCGTTAAAAGACGTCGTCAAAGCGAATTTAAATAAGTTTATTATTAAAGATCCAGCGGTCGTTGCTGGACTTGAAAAATTTAGACGTCACGGCAAGAAAATTTTCGTACTAACCAATTCAGATTATGCCTATACAAAACTACTTTTGGACTATGCAATTAGCCCCTACTTGAAAGAGCATAAATCCTGGATGGATCTGTTTGAAATTATAATTACCTTTGCGCAAAAGCCCAGGTTCTTCTATGACAACCTTAAGTTTTTAAAAGTTAATCCGGCTGACGGCACAATGACCAATACCGAGGCTAAATTCGGCCCGGGCATCTACCAAGGCGGATGCGCCGAAGTTTTCACCAAAGATTTAGGTCTTGAAGGTGATGAAATCCTGTATGTCGGTGATCATATTTACGGCGATATTTTGCGCTTGAAAAAGGACTGCGGCTGGCGCACGGCCATGGTGATCGAAGAGCTTCAAAACGAAGTCGAAACCAATCGGCAAGCCCAACCGATCGTTAGTGAGATTGAAAGTTTGATGCGCAAAAAAGAACCCTTAGAGGATCGTCTGACAGAATTGATGACTCAAAAAACTGAAAAAGCTGGCAGTATCCACGAAACTCAGATCGAGCCTTTGCAAAAACAAATTTCTGATATCGATACACAAATCAGTGGATTGATTCGCAAACAGCAGGGTCTTTACAATAGCACCTGGGGACAGCTGATGCGGGCAGGGAATGAAGAAAGCTATTTTGCCTACCAAGTTGATCGTTATGCCTGTGTGTATATGACAAAAATTTCGGATCTGCTGGAAATTTCGCCGCGCACTTACTTCCGCTCACCGCGACGACCGCTCTCGCACGAGATCTATTAGCGCGATGACCCTTATTCGGCCTCAATAATAAAAGAAATATACTGCCAAAGTGCGCGTTTTAGAGTTAACACCTTAAGATAATCCTTAAGCTAACCCAAGCATAGCTAGTCCTTTTTCCCAATAAAGACAATGAACTCTGCCAATTTTTTTTGGAACAGGATCTGTTGAAAAAAGGTAGGCTTCAGTTTTAGAATCTGGTGCTAAAAAAAACTCCAAAGTCTTGCAGTCATCTTGGGTTACTAAATCTTTCGATTTAATCTCTATAAATATAGTCTCTTTATTTGGCTTTCTAAGCACCAGATCAATTTCTTTATTAGTCTTTGTCATGACATAGGAAAATTCATAATTTTTCTTTTTATAGGAATTAAGCTTGTAAATTTCTGTGATCAACCAATGCTCAAAAGCTATACCCCAGCTACTAGTCTTTTTTGTCAAAGGTTCAAAATTTTTTTCAAGTCCACGTTGTAAACTTCGATCAATGAAATAAAACTTAGCTGATTTTCTCATTTGTTTGCGAAGCGACTCTGCATAGGCTGGCAAATAAAATCCAAGCAATGTGTCTTCTAAAATATCGTAATAGTTCTTAATGGTCTTTGAGTCCACTCCAACATCATTTGATATTTTTTCAAAGTTAAGAATTTTGCCGTTCATTTGGGCTGCAATAGGTAAAAACTTTCGAAAAGGCTCTAGTTTTTTGACCCATTGTTCGGCTTGAATTTCCTTTTCCAAATAAGTATAAACATATGATCTTAAATACTCTTCCCGATCGGCATCTTTTGAATACTTCAAAAGCTGAGGCAATCCACCCCAATTCAACACGTAATCCAAATTCTGAAGTTTTTTTGGCAATTCAGAAAGAGTAAAGGGAAATAAGTGTGAAACCCAGGCACGGCCCGCAAGCAAATTTGTACTTTGTTGTTTAAGTCGTCGGCTACTTGATCCGGTCAATGCAAAATTAATCTTATATTTTTCAATTAAATAATGAGCCACATCAAGCAACTTTGGAACTTTTTGAACTTCGTCGATGATAATCCAACGTGGTCTTTCCTTAGTGCTTAAGCCCTCAATTTCTTGAATCAGCAAATCAGGATTTGTTTCATATTTATCTAAAATGGCAGGCCGCAAAAGATCAATCCAAATCTGATTTTTGTTGATAAAAACGTCGCTAAGTAAAGTCGTTTTTCCGCAGCCTCTTGGCCCGAATAAGATAAAGCTATTAGCCTTTGGTAACTGAAGCAGTCTATTTTCCATATAGGTGATTATAGCTAAATTCGGATCATTGTCCATATTTAGATGCTAAATATGGAGTTGAGTCCCTAACTGGTACTGGGCGTAGCATTCATTCTGAATTCAGTAAAGTCAGCCCCAGTACTAAAACCTACAGATTTGCCACCGGTCCAAGCAAAGGCAAAAAAACTCTGGGTTCAGCCTTCACATGTTGTGACGTCGATACGTCACGTTTACCTGCCAAAATGAAAATTTCAAAAAATGCTTGCCAAAATGCGCCGGACCCGAAGTACTTCTGCTCGACTTTTTGCCGTAAACAACGGCTGCGCGACTTATCACTTTCCCTCGTACCCTATGATCATTGGCTCTCAAACTTCCAACACAAAAATGCGTTCCGCTCCAGACTTCTGGGCATCAAATTTAAACTGGAGTGCTTCCAGGTAGCCAAGGGAGGTCACCCTCCCTGGCCCCTTCAGACCCGTACGTGCAGATTTCCCGCATACGGTTCCTCAGTGAACTCACAATTTAAAAGCACATCTGTCGACCTTTTATTTGCTCTGTAATTCTTGGTTTTGGTAATGGATAACGCTTTTCTAATCTCGTGAAACTATCCTATCGCATGTAGCCGTTTTTACTTCTTCGGCCAAGCCATTTATGCCATGACCTTTTAACTGCGTGATGGAAAGTCCCGAGGCTCCTCGAATTCGAACTACGCCCATAATATTGATAGTGGCCCAACATCATTTCCGTCAGTTTATTTCGCTGCTGCGATAGTGGCAAATGCCGATTTTTCTTACACCAGTTTTCAATCTTGGTTAGACTCCGCTTGAGTCTTTTAGCTGCAGTCTTTAGATTGACAATGAACTTCTTTTTCATCGTTGTTGCGCAGTAAAAGGTGAACCCGAGGAACTGAAACGTTTTCGGTTTTCCTTTTTGTTGATCCTGTAGTGCGAACCGTCCAAATTTAATCAGCCTTGTTTTCTCTGGGTGCAGTGCGAGACCAAATTTGGCACATCGTTTTGCTAACACCACGTAAAACCTCTTGGCATCTACGATTTTCTGGAAGCACGCTACAAAATCGTCTGCGTAACGACATAAAAATACTTGCCCTGTCATTCGAGGCTTCACTACCTTCTCGACCCACGCATCTAAAACTTCGTGCAAATAAATATTTGCCAGCATTGGGCTGAGAAGTTGACCATCTTCTAGCACACCTGCCTTTAACCATTTACCGATAAGTCTTAGGATTACTTTGTCCGCGATTCTTTTCTCTAAGATTGTCATAAGTTGACTGCGAACAATGCTACCGAAGTAATCTTTGATATCAGCGTCAAGAACGTAGCTTACTTTTTCTAGCGTTATTTTATCTCGGACAAAGTTAATGGCATCGTGAGCATTTCTTTTGGGGCGGTATCCGTAAGAGCAGTCTAGAAAGTCTACCTCATAGATCCTGCCCAATATCTCCACGACAGCTCGTTGAACGATTTTGTCCTCCAGAGCTGGTATTGATAGCGGTCTCTTTTCTCCATTTTCTTTTCCGATGTAGGTTCGCCTCAGCGACTGGGATCGATACTGATTCTGACAAAGACGCTGATACAGATCTTTGATATTCATCGAAAGATTTGGCTCATAATCTTTGGCAGTTAATCCGTCGACTCCTGCGGCCGCGACCTTTTTCAAAGAATTAAGAGCACGTGTTAACATCTCTTCATTCAAAAGATGTCCTAGAGTTTTGAACTTAAACTCAGGGTTGCTTCTGGCTTTTTCTGTTATGCGATTTAGTTTCGTTGACAAGGATTCCGGCATCGAAGTGCCGTTCTTGTTTCCCCTTACCGCTGCGTTCACTGCCCTAACAAAGGAGTACGTAAGGGAATTTACAGTCGTAAGAATTCCAATTGAAGAAAAAGGAAAGTATTCTTTTGTTGCCGGAAAGCTAACAATGCAAGGATACAAAAAAGGTGTTAAAGAGTTTTCTGATGATAAAAAAATTGTTCTTGATATTTTAGTGAACGAATCTGGTTTTGAATATATGTGGAAGTATCCAGATAGCGAAACGCCGTTCACGTGTACTTGGAAGAAGTAGCTTTCCTTGTAACCCTGAGCACAACAAAGTACCTGCGATCTTATTTCAACTCTGCCATTCGCCTTAGAGATTTTTTTCTATCAGAGCTGCAAATGCCACGAGGGGCTATGCCTTCAGCCAAATTGGGTCTTTGCCAGTCACGCCTTTTGTATAGGCACACGGAGCCAAGTCCTCAACTTCATAGCCAGTCGCGAGATATATGTTTCGGAATCCCATGGCATGAATTTTCTCTGCTACATCAATGCCTGATACTGAGTTGGATAAATGAACATCCACAAAAACTGGAGACGCAAAATCAAGAATGGGCGCCTGTTTTAAAAAATCATTGTATTCAAAAAAACTTAAGAATTCTTTTTTGTTCTCTCGAGCTGACATCTGCCAGGTCAAATGTACCAAGTTATCATCGTCAATTAATATCGCATCATAGAATTTACGAGGGGCTCTTTGTTCAATTGGTATAAAACCAGCTAAAGATTTGGGTAAAATTTTAAGATTTAGCTTTTTACCTCGAAGCTTGATGCTTTCTTCTTCATAACGGCTTGTCACGAGCACTGAGTACTTTTCAAGGCCCAACTCCTCAATCAGATCAAGGCCCGTTTTGGACTGATTGAGGAACTCAAAATCAATGAGAAATAAGGTGTTTTTTAATTGACTTAAATTCTCACGTACGAATTTTTCAAAAACATCTCCAGACTGAATTTTAATGTGCTCTAGATTAAGACCTAAGCTTTGTAGGCGTCCGCTCCATATCTGATGAATACTTGAGTCATCATCAAGTGACACCAGCCTGGTTTTGCCAGTAAGATCAAGTAGGTCTGCAAACCAGGTGGGCATTGCTGCTTGGGGCAAAATGAGTCGCATCGTTGTCCCAACGCCAACGGTAGATTCAATTAAAAGCTTGCCGCCAAAAGACTCTAATGTTTGTTTGGCATGATATACGCCGATGCCGCTACCGGAATCAGTTCCAGCCTTACCGTGACTAACTCCAGGTTGGCCTAATTTGGTCAAAACGTGCTCAGGAATACCGCGGCCATTATCTTGAATTTTAATCTCAATGGACTCGGAAGTTTTGCGAACGCTGACGGTGATGCGTCCCCGGCTTTGCGAAAAAGCTTCCACCGCATTGTTGATCAAATTGCTAATGACGCGTTTGATTTCATTAGCGCTGATATTGGCAAACGAGCCAAAGCTATCTTTTAGATCAATCTCGATTTCAAGTCCTGCTTGATCTCTAAACTGCATTCGTTTCTCAGAAACCAAAATGTCCACAAGAGCAGGAATAAATTCAGTTGCCAACACTTGCCGAGGAACAGGCGAGCCGTTTATAGCCACCTTAGTATGGCCTGCCTGATTGTCTTTACCTTTTCGAAGGAGATCATTGGCAATATCGTTAATCCGCTGGGTGGCGCCGCGAATTAAAATACGTTTTTCTTCTGGAATGTCTTTGAGTGTACCCATCACCATATTCAATGCCGATAAAGGCGAACGGATGTCGTGAGCTACCTGGGTAGCTTGGTGACTCAGCTCCTTCACACTCTTTATTTTTAATTCAGCTTTTAATTCTTCCTGCTGAATAAGCATACGACGAAAGAAAAAACTCGCCAACAAAAGTACTGCTAGAAAATAGAAAATCACGCCAACTAAAACGCTCTTCAATACATTTGAGGTCATGTAGATATATATCTTTACGTCCCCAGCTCTCACCAAAAATTGGTTCTCAAATGTTCCCGTAGATACTTCAATAACTTCACCTTCTTGAACTGCGATCGCCCTGGGGTCAAAAACATCCCCAACTCTTGCAAGTTCTCGAGCTTGATTATCTACAGCCACCGCCCCTCGCAAAAGAGAATATTTTGAAACGCCACGCTGAAGTTTGGTAATAGTAGATAAAACATTTCCCTGCTGTAAACTCACAGCTTCGTTATGATACCAACTCGCTACGACCTCGCGCGATGCCTGATGATAAAAAGCATCCAGTAGAAAATAAATAGAAAGGGACATAACTGATGAGATCGACACTGCCAAAAGCAGAATTCGCTTTGATTTAAACACAGAGGCGCTCAAGCGCACCTCCAATAAATGGCGGTTGATCTTCATAAAGACAGCGATGAATTTTAACTATTTCCATTAGGCTATGCTGAACTTCCTGATCTATCGACAATTTCGGCAGCAGTACTACCTCGCTACCACTCACCTTCAATCTATCAGCAACGAGACCCCGCCATTTACCAGATCCAAAACCCAACAACCGGCATTCATAAAATGACGAATTTGCTGGCTTCACCGACAGCATGTTTTTAACCACAATCAAATGGCGTAATAACTCACCAAAAGCAGGATTAAAACGTTTCATATGATCTTCCACTCGCGAACACGCCCCACCCGTAACAAAACCACCATCTCTTGTCTCAGCTATGAATATTGAAAGCCTATACTCACCTTTTGATTCATTAACTTGAATCTCCTTAATAGAAACAAGATCAAATTCTTGAATTAAATCTTTAAAATCCAATTCTAGCTCGGTCTGAAGCGCATTCTTAATTTGATAGCAAACAACTTGTTCATCCCACCATTTTGCCCATAAATAGCGCTCAGTTGCTTCCGACAAAGCATTCTCACGAGCCGCAATGCGTGCTTGGAGAGCATCTTCAAATACAGGATATGCAGCAAATCCATCAGATCTGACAGTAATCTTAGTTACTGGATCTTGACTCTGGCGCGACAATGTTCGCTCACAATATTCAGTCAAAGCTTTTGCAAACGCTATTTTTGGATTTTTATCAATTCCCATATAAACTTCATCAGAAATCGAAGACTCATTTTTTTTGTCATAGCAAGAAACCAAAGTCCAACCTCGCCACTTTGAAGTTTCAATGTGAGCAGGCATTATACTGTTTGATTTTAGCTGTTCAAGATACCCTTGCAGACACATGGTTAGTTATTCAGCATGATCTGCCAAGGCGCAGGCGAAGTGATTGCTTGTGGAAGAGTTATATCACTCACTCCTAAATTTGAAATAAAACACCGACGAAAATGCATTACTGGTGAAATCAAAGATTCTTCAAACAGATAACGATTAAAGTTTTCCATCTTGATTTTGATATTTTGTGGATATACTTCATTCTCTAGATCAGCAATTTGCTTATAAACGGAAGCATCAGACCAAATAAATTTCATTGGCTTATGTAGATTTTTTGTAAACCACATTGCGACATCGCCAATTGGATCCTGTGCCCAAAAACCACTCGATCCCGCGATAACCGGGTACTCGCCAGATAAAAAAGAATCAATAACTTTTCCCATTGGTGGTTCCGGCACTAACTCCACGTTCATGCCAAGCCTTTGAGCTGCCTCGATGATTGAGTCAAAGATAAGAGAGCCAAATGATTTTATTTGCGGTAATTTTATCTTTACGGCTTTAAATAGAGAGGATAAATCTTTAGATTCAAATCTAAGTTGCTCAGAATCCAAGTATCCAGGCAAAAGCTTGGGAAATAAACTCTTCTCGACAATTAAATCTCCATTTTTCTCTTTTAATACAGCTCGGATAACTTCAGAGAAGTAGTGCCTAGCTTCTTTAGACTTAAAAAGCTGTACTTCAGGATTAAATCTCAAAACCAAGAACCTTGCCGATGGCATCCAGTGAACTTGCTCAGGCTTTATCAAGGACTCACAACCCGCCGCCAAATAATCTATTTCTGATGCTGCAATGATTTGATTTTGCGCAATCTCTTCGCGACAGGCATCACTTATTGTTTTGAACTTGAAAGTGATGGTTTCAAAATTAATCTCACCAACTGGCTTAATAAGTTGTTTTCTTTTTTCAAAAACAATCTCATTGACACTTTTTGACTTAATAACAAAATAGCCGCTTGAAGGCGCAATTTCACAAGTAAGATTTGCTGTTTCCATATTTAAACAAGCTTTTGGAATAATAGAAAAAAGCTCCAGACAAAATCGAAATAATGGATTTGCTAACTTCTGATCAAGATCGATAGTAATTGTTTGTCCCGCCAGATTCATTCCAGAAGGCCATGTACTTATACCCCTTTTTGCTAAAGCCCATTCTTTAACACCTTTAATATGCTTCACCACTGGAAAGTCCGGACGAAAATAAGCCGTTCGAGCAATAGATAAAGCAACGTCCTCAGGCGTTAAGCCAGAGCCATCGGAATATTTAAGATCACCCCGAACTTCAAAACTAATCTTCTGTTTAGCCTCATCATAGCTAAATGATTTAAGAACATAACTAGCCAGCAAATTATTTTTATCAATCTCAAGCGGCGTGGCGTACAGCATACGCATGACTGAAAGATTTTGCGTTTTGTCTGCATCATTGGGATCGAATGAATCTGGACCTTTAGTCTCGGTCACCACGTATTTTAGATTCATAAACGACTCCTCCCTCTCAGTATGAGAGTAAAGATAAAACCCCAAGAAGGAAATCAAAATCAAACTAGCAACTAAAACTGCTGTTTTTATTTCATCCACCCATCTTGGCTGCCCATTGACATATTTTTAACTGGAACCTTTTCAATTTTAACTGAGTTTCCAAATTCACGATAAATTTGTTCAACCAAAGCGTCCATTTCTGCGTCAGATGAATCGCGAAGTGTTACTTTGGCAGAACTGTCATTTGAGTCGATCTCAATATTATAATGTTGGTTACCAGATGCTGCCACCATCCTATCAACAACTCCAGATGCTTTAAAAAGATTCTCCGTATTCTGGCTAGTAATCTTAACTGCCGAAGGCTGGGCTTTAGCCGCAATCCCTAACAACGAAGCAAGCAATACAACCAATGATTCAAATTTCATTCAAAACCTCCCCGGTTTTTTTGGTATCAATACGTCCCCAAAGTTCACGAAGCCATTTTGATTACAATATCTATGCCATCGAAATAACATATCCATTTGGCACCGCTTGTTTTGCGTAAACTACCACAGCAAGTTTGATGCAGGTGTTTTTATAAGATAAATGAAAATATTGCTCTGAAGACTTGTTTTTGTTGGGGTTAAATCATCTTGGTGAAAATCTATCTTAGACCAAGTAATTTTTTGATGTATTTATGAGGTAAATTTTACCCACCCATTGACCAGCCGGGAGTTTCACTACCACTTACTGTGTTAACAAATCCGGGTATAGTATCTCGAATTTGTTTATGTAAAACCAGGCGGGAAAAAAGTAAAGGCACCCGGCATTTAAGTATAGGGAAAATAAAGCCTATATCAGGCCATGGCCGAGGTATGCTTAGGTTGCCCTGGCTTAGCTTTCCCCATTCTTGCACGAACGTATCGCGTTGATCTGATGCCGGTGGGCCTTGGTTTGATTGAATTTGTGGGTACAATTGTAGGTTGATCTGCAACTTTAGCGAATTACAAAATAAGTGAAGTGAGAGCTGTAAATAGCAAAAGTGTTCGTTTCCTGAATGGAACCGCCACTTATGTCTATATTTGGTCTTCTTTCGCGGGCTTTTATGGGAATTCTAGCTCGAATATACTCGTGAGATTTGACGCCAAAGACGCTGAACTTTCGGGAGGCTTCACCTTTGTTTCCTCTACAATCGAGCACAGCCTTACTCTCGATCACGTGCGCACAAATCATGATTTCATTGTTATAGCCCAACTTGTTACTCGCATGCAAACACTCACAATTACAGATTCAAATATCGAGCTTTTCGTAAAATTGCCGACGACGCCAATTGCCTTTAGCTATTTACCAAAATGCAAATCGGCTTCCATCGAAACCCAATCTACCGCAAACCTAGAGTGGCTCAATGGTGTATTCCCGAACGCTCTATCTAGAGCCTGTACATTGCTAACCAGCGAATAAGGACAACCGCACCAGCTTGAAACAACTGTCTCAGTTTGCCGGTGAGTGACGAATCGAGTAGGAGGGGCCGAAGCCCCGTCCGCTCACACCACCGGACTTATTCACTTTCGCTATCGA
>CALQIT020000076.1 GCA_943330705.2 Streptomyces griseus | reverse complement strand
CGTCACCATTGCAATCAATGGAGTCGACAAGAACACAACAACTTGTAATGGTACGACCTTTACAAGCTCATTTGACTCAACAATTTTAACTGACGCGGCCACGCACGCTGTTAAAGCTACAATGATAGATACAGATAGTACGTCTGCAACAAACACTGTTTATGTTTATAAGTATATTGCAACTAGAGCTGTTGCGTTTTCGGATGTGCGCAAAATTCTGACTTATCCGCTAGTGGGCTTTGACAATACTACAAATGTTAAAGCCTGCATTGAGTGCCATTATTTGAAGACCGGCAGTACTGCTGGCTCTGGCACCTTTACCCTGGGTTACTGGAATGGATTCCAATCAGGCGGTGGAATTCCTACTGTTAGTAATACCGAAAGGGACAATTTTACCTTCCGGATTGCAAACAATAGCAATGCACAGGTTCTTGGATTCACGATTGTGAATGACAGTACGGCTGCTACGAATTCAATCAGAAATCGTATCGTTCGCGGAAATCCGGGGCAGTCATTTCTTTACAATAAGTTGATTCAGGGAACAACAATTTCAGTTCCTCACCTTTTAAGCGACGGGACCGGGCCGAAAGTGTCAGGGGGGACTTCAGGTACTCCTATTCTTAGTGGTCGAATGCCAAACACCACGTCGACGGGAGCAAGCGGAACGGGCGCAATCTATCTTGATGCAGCGACAAATGCCCCAATTACTGCCAATGGGACTGAAGTCAATGCAACAATGATTTACAACTGGATTTTGCAGGGAGCTCGCACTGACAACTAAATGTAAAATTTTATCGTTAGCCGCAGGCTCTCTAACTTTGAGTGGGGCGCCGCAAAAAGTGTCACTTTTTAAAATATAAAGGATTTGTCCATCCAGGGTTCCCTTTGGTTTGATTTTTTTACTAGAAAAACTAACTAAAGGGGAAGCCATTGAGTCTTACGAGCTGGATCAAGAAAATCTAACTGCCAGCGTGAAGATTCGGCAGACTCGGGAAAACTGCTGCTGTCCAAAATGCCACGAGCCACAGTACGGCGTTAAACAGTGGCGTCGACGGGACTACACCAACGAGGAATCCTTTAAAAACAAGATCTTACAGCGATGTGGGCCCTGGCCTCGACCTTGCTTTAATGAAAGATACCCCCCATGGCGGCCTGCCCCCCCCAATAAACCAGGTCGCTGTTTTTTTACTACCCGCACATTTCGCAGTAATTTTCCCGCTAATATTCGCGGCAACTTTCTTAAGAACTGGCCTGGCTCCTTGAAGGCTAAAATATATAAAATGAACATATGCAAAAACAACTAGCGATAGCCGCTTTAGTTCTGCTTTCGAATTTTAGCCTTCAAGCCAAAGAAGATATAAACAGAGGCTCAATTCTGCGGGTGATGATTGATCCCGGCCATGGAGGTACGGATTCGGGTGCGGTTAGGGGCTCGGCGCGGGAATCCGATATTGCGCTGAAGGTTAGTTATCTTTTACACCAGATGCTTATTGGCGATTTTCGATTTTCAAGCCTACTTACGCGTACCACGGACGTTAACCTCAGCTTGCCCGAACGAATCAAGTTAACGGATAAATCGCAAGCTGATATCCTGATCAGTATTCACGCGAATTCGGCCACGGATCGCCGCGCCAAAGGGGTCGAGATCTATTTTCAGAACCATTTACCTGCAGATGAGGATTCGCTTTTTCTTGCAAATGCAGAAAATAAAATGCTCAAAGCCAATACTGAAATGCAAACTGATAATCCAAGCAAACGCAATGACGTGCTATCGATCCTTGAAGATCTCAAGCGCAACCACCGCATGAACGCCAGTCATCAGCTAAGCCAAAAAATATCTGCCGCTTGGAATCCTGAGGCCAATAGCGCTATTCATCAGGCCCCATTCTATGTCGTTTCAAAAGCGAACGTCCCCTCAGTCCTGGTTGAGCTAGGGTTTATTACAAACCCTAAAGAAGCCGACAAACTTCTTAGCGCTGAATACCAAAAGGAAATTGCCCAGAGAATCTACAAAGGCCTGATTGATTACAAGGATTTGATGGACAAGGGCCAAACTCCAAGTCTAAATTAGCGGCCATGAGAATCGATGGCCGCGCCCAAAATCAATTACGTCCTATTCGTATCACTCCCCATGTCTCTGAGTACGCTGAAGGCAGTTGCATCATTGAGTACGGGAAAACTAAAGTTCTTTGCACCGCAACTTATGAAGGGCAAGGACCCAAGTGGTTGCATGGAACTGGTCAAGGGTGGATTACCGCCGAATATGGAATGCTTCCGCGATCCACACAGACCCGGGTTAAGCGCGACAAAACTTTGTCCGGCGGACGAACCCTTGAAATTGCTAGACTCATCGCCCGAAGCCTTCGCGCTGCCGTGGATTTGTCGGCCATCGCGGATCGCCAGATCACAGTTGACTGTGATGTCTTGCACGCTGATGGCGGAACTCGCACAGCTTCTGTTACCGGTGGATTTGTTGCTTTAGCTTTGGCTTTAAAAAAACTTCATGACGTTAGCGAAATTAAAAATTTGGGGCTAAAGAATTACATCTCTGCGGTCAGCGTTGGCCTCAAAGAGGGGACTAGTTTTCTCGACCTCAACTACGATGAGGACTCGACAATCAATACAGATATGAATTTCGTGATGACAAATACCGGAGAGTTTATTGAGCTTCAGGGCACCGCCGAACACCAACCTTTTACAACCCAGCAGCTTTTGGATATGGTGGGCTTGGCCCAACTCGGAGGACAGCAGCTTTTTACCGAGCAAGAAAAAATAGTTGGCAGTTTTTATCCTCTTATTAAATAAGCCCTAAAGCCAACCCATCACGGGTCAAATTGATGGCTAGATTTTGTTCAACTAGATTTTAGACGGCGAGGTTACAAATGGAACTTTGGATTGCAACTAGCAACAAGGGAAAACTCAGCGAGTTTAAATTGCTTTTTGATAAAGAGCTGCCCGCCTTAAGAGTTTTTTCGCAGGCGGATCTACCAACTTTTCATGCGCCTCCAGAGAATGGAAAAACATTTCTGGACAATGCCCGGATCAAAGCCCGCAGCATGAAAGCAATGAAGCCAGGCCAATGGGTAATGGGTGAAGACTCGGGACTTGAGGTTGAAGCCTTAAATAATCTGCCTGGTATCCACTCTGCAAGATACGCTGGCCCCCATGCCTCTGATAGCGAAAACATGGCAAAACTCTTAAAAATGCTACAGATCAGAACCAACGCTGTTCGCAAAGCCAGATTTCTTTGTACCATGGTGGTTTTCTCCCCCACCGGCGAAGAATTGCAGTTTGTCGGCGAGCTTGCCGGATCCATCGAAAGAACGCCGCGAGGGCAAATGGGATTTGGCTACGATCCTATCTTTTTGCCAGACGGAGAAAGCAAAACCCTAGCTGAGCTCGGACCTGCGTTTAAAACCAAGAGCTCACATCGGGCCAAAGCTACTCTCGAATTTATTGTAAAACTTGGAAGCGCGATATCAGTTCCAGATTAGAACCGCTTCTAAGAAAAAGTGCAGCGGAAGAAGCGCGGAAGAAGCGCGGAAGAAGACTGACGCGCTCTACAGACCCAAATTTGGCAGATTTTTGTACAAGGCTTTTGAGGCTATGACTTCCCCGCGATCAAAAGAATCTTTATCTTTAAATATGCGAAGACCAGTGCGGCTGGCATAAACATCTAGATGCTTTGCAACCGTTGGATTCGGGCAAACTAAAACAACTTCCCCGGCCCGGGCTTGCAGCTGCTGATTGAGCTCAATCAAATAGCGAATCATGGGCAAATTTACAAAGTCGACATTTTCTAGATCCAAAGCCAACTTTTGCGAACCATTATCGAGGGTGGCAAGGAACTGACTTTTAAGTTGCTCCAAGTTAAATGAGTCCATTCGGCCTCGAAGCTTGCAAAGCGTCCATTCCTTATAGTCTGAAATGACCATGTATCCCCCTAACCCTCTAAATATTTTAAGCCTATTTTTGTCGGACTCCCAGACGGCGAAAGTCCGGTCCCGACTTAAATTGGCCTCGACTGGAGCCCGCGTCCCAGCCCCGCCCAGGGCCGAGGACTGGCTGAGGGGAAAAGCCAACGACCCGACGGAAAGCAGCAACGTCCTTTTCATTGCTTCCATGAAGTCAATCGACTACATCCTTTTAGATATATGACGGGCCTAAAGCTTTTCGCCGGTAATTCAAATCCAGCCCTTGCTCGCAACATCGCGGGACACCTAGGAATCGAGCTTGGCTTTTGTCAGCTAAACTCATTTGCCGATGGGGAAGTTCAAGTTGAAATTCACGAAAGCGTCAGGGGCCAGCACGTTTTCGTTATTCAAAGCACTTGTACGCCGGTGAATCAAAACTATATGGAGCTTTTCATTCTTATGGACGCCCTAAAAAGGGCTTCAGCAAAGGCAATTACAGCCGTAATCCCCTATTACGGATATGCTCGCCAAGACCGGAAGGTTGCCCCCCGAGCACCCATTTCAGCCAAACTAATGGCCGATTTAATCACTAAGGCGGGTGCCGATCGCGTGATCGCTGTGGACTTGCATGCTGCTCAGATTCAAGGCTTCTTTAACGTCCCAGTTGACCATCTTTTTGCCATTCCTACTTTAGCCCGAGCTTGGCGTGAAAAATTCGGAGTTGATGGTGATTTTGTTGCGGTGAGTCCTGATGCCGGGGGAGTTGAACGAACCCGTGCTTTTGCCAAGCGAATTGAAGCTCCGTTGGCAATTATCGACAAACGACGAATCGGTCCGAATGAAGCCAAAGCTTTGCACTTAATTGGCGACGTTCGAGACAAAACTGCAATCATTATTGATGATATGGTTGATACGGCAGGAACTCTTACACAAGCAGTTGACAGCCTTTATAAAAATGGGGCAAAACGTGTGTTCGCCGTTGCAACGCATCCGGTGCTTTCGGGTCCTGCCATCCAGAGGATCTCAGAAAGTACCATCGAAAAGCTGTGGGTGACTGACTCTATCCCGCTTTCTGAAAGTGCGCGAAACAGTGGAAAATTCGAGGTTATTTCAGTCGCTCCCGTGCTAGCTGAAGCAATCAAGAGAATCCACGGCAATGACTCGGTTAGTTCATTATTTGACTGATCTCAAGTTCGCGAATTGAGTCCGCGGTTAATTTAACGACATTAAGAGAAATTACTAATTGTACTAAATAAATTATACGGAGAACGATCATGGCCAGCCAAAGAATTGATTTAAATGTTGAACCCCGAACGCCAGGCAAAGCATTTAGCCGCCAACTTCGCAGCGAACGCAAAGTTCCAGCTGTCATCTATGGGGCCGTAACTCCGATGAATTTGACTTTAGACGAAAAAGTCATCGTTAAACTAAATACTCGTGCTTTTGAAAATGCTTTGTTCAATATCAAAAGCTCTGATCCTGCACTAAAAAATACGGTGGCTTTGATCAAAGAAGTAATTGTGAATCCGTTATCTCGGCGCCCAACCCACGTTGATCTATTTGCTCTGGACCTGACAAAAGCGGTTCGTGTTTGGGTTGAAGTGAAATTGGAAGGAAAACCAGTTGGTATTGCTGAGGGCGGACTATTAAATGTCGTCAATCGTCAGGTTGAAGTCGAGTGCTTGCCAACAGAAATTCCGGCAAACTTCACGATCGATATTTCGACAATGGGTGTTGGTGACTCGCTTCACGTGGCAGACTTGAAAATGCCCACGGGTGTTAAGTTGCTTTCTAGCCCTGAACTTACCGTCGCGGTCGTTAATCTGTTTGTTGAAGAAGTGGCTGCTCCTACATTGGATGCTGCTGCTGCGGGAACAACTCCAGCTGCAGGTGCTGCTCCAGCTGCGGCTCCAGCTGCGGGTGCGAAACCAGCTGCGGGTGCGAAACCAGCTGCAGGTGCTACTCCGGCGGCTGCCAAACCAGCTCCAGCAAAAAAATAATTATTTTTTGCCAGCAAATAAGTGTATTTTATCAAAGAGCGGCCTGAAACAAGCCGCTCTTTGTTTTTGAAGACTGGGTATTTGATTTCTATTTTTATCGCAGTAGGAGTATTTGATCGTGTTCTTGATCGTTGGACTTGGTAATCCCGGCCCCCGGTACGCACTGACTCGGCACAATATAGGTTTCCTTGCGGCGGATCTTTTTTCTCAAAGCTACAAGGTCAATGCTTGGAGCGAAGAACACAAAGCCCATGTCTGCAGATTCAAACTTGATGAGACCCAGGTTCTTATTGCAAAGCCAATGATTTTCATGAACAAGTCCGGCGAATCAGTTCAGGGCCTAATGCATTTTTATAAGATTTCGACTGAGAATATTTTGGTCGTGCAAGACGATATCGATCAACCCTTTGGCTCTGTTCGTTTTCACAAGAATCGCGGACATGGTGGTCACAATGGTATTCGCAATATATCTGAACTTTTAGGCACTCAGGATTATGCGCGCCTAAAGCTAGGTGTCGGCCGGCCACAGCATCCAGAAATGGAAATCGCAGACTACGTTTTACAAAAATTTTCAGCCGAAGAACAAGATCAATTAAGTTCGTTTTTAAATAAATCAGGAGACGCCATCGAAAGCTTTATCTTTGATGGCTTGACCAAGGCAACCAATCAATTCAATCAATCTCGAGGTGATGTATGAGTTTACATGTTGGTATCGTGGGACTACCCAATGTTGGCAAAAGTACTTTATTCAATGCGCTGACTAACGCAAAAGCCGAAGCTGCAAATTACCCCTTTTGCACAATTGATCCAAATGTCGGAGTGGTGGCCGTACCTGATCCGCGCCTGGAGCAAATCACTGCTTTTATTAAACCACAAAAAGTTATCCCTACCGCCATGGAGTTTGTCGATATTGCGGGAATCGTCAAAGGCGCAAGCCAAGGCGAGGGCCTAGGAAATCAGTTCTTGAGCCACATTCGCCAGACGGACGCAATTATTCATGTGGTTCGCTGTTTTGAAGATTCGAATGTGATTCATGTGGCAGGATCGGTTGATCCCTTAAGGGACATGGAAATCATCAATACCGAACTGATGCTTGCAGATTTGGATTCTGTTGATAAAAAGCTAAAGCGGATTGAAAAATTAGCTCGCACAACCACTGATAAAAAATTAAAGATGGAATTTGAAGTTACAAAAAAAATCCACGAGGCTCTTGGCAAAGGACTTCCAGCCCGATCGGTTTCGATGGATGAATTCGAAACGCCATTTGCGAAAGACCTGCATTTGCTGACCATGAAGCCCGTGCTATACGTTTGCAATGTCAACGAACAAGACTTTAGCAAGGGCGGAAACCCTTGGACCGAAGAAGTCGCTCGACGGGCTCTGGCGGAAGGAAACACCACCGTCGTGATTTGTTCGGCGATGGAGGCCGAGATTGCCCAGCTACCAAAAGAAGAACAAACAGAATTTCTATCGGCAATGGGGGCCACCGAACCTGGACTGAATCGCTTGATTTTTGAAGCTTACAAACTTTTGGGCCTTTGGACCTACTTCACCGCTGGCGAAAAAGAAGTGCGCGCGTGGACAATTCACAAGGGCATGAAAGCGCCACAGGCAGCTGGGGTCATCCATACTGATTTCGAGCGCGGGTTTATCAGGTCTGAAACCTATCATTGCTCAGATTTATTTGCTTTAAAATCTGAACAGGCGGTCAAAGAGGCCGGTAAGTATCGCTCTGAAGGTAAGGACTATGTCGTTCAAGATGGAGACATTTTGTTCTTCCGTTTCAATGTTTAATAAAAGTTTCTGCTACTAGACCAATAGCTTCAGTTTGAATTAATGGAAGCTTGAATCCATGGAAGCTTGAATTAATGGAAGCCTGAATCCAAGTTTAAACCCAATGAAACTCGACCATCGTAAGCTTTAGTGCGAATTCCCATATCCCTATCTTGAGTCGTTTTTTTTTGTCGGGCAGACTCAAGTAATGACGAAACTTGAAACCCTTGGGGCTTTTGAAATTGTCACGAAAATTAGAAGCCAAGAAGTTTCTGTGTGCGACGTCGTCGATCACGCAATTAAAAATATCCAAATTTGGAATCCAAAGTTAAATGCTGTGGTTGAAAATTGTTTTGAAAAAGCAATTGCTCAGGCCAAACTTGCCGACCAGCAAATTTCTGAAGGCCAAATCGATTGGATTAAAACACCCCTCTTCGGAGTCCCATTTACAATCAAAGAAATGATTTGCGTAGAGGGGATGCGCCACACCAGCGGCGCACAACACATGAAAAACTATGTTGCAAAGAAAGACGCAACCGTGGTTTCCCGCATGAGAAATTCAGGAGCTATCATTCTTGGCACAACCAATGTTCCTGAGGTCGGAATGTGGTTTGAATGCGACAACACCGTTTATGGGGAAACCCGCAACCCCTACGATCTGACAAGAACCCCAGGTGGCAGCAGCGGCGGAGAAGCCGCAATCATCGGATCCGGCGCATCCATCTTTGGCTTAGGCAGCGATATCGGAGGTAGTCTAAGAATCCCGGCGGCGTTTTGCGGGGTGTTCACCCACAAACCCAGCGAAGGAATTGTTCCAAATACGGGTCACAACCCTTTATATGAAGAGTCCATGCAAGAGTTCCAAGGCTCGCGCTACCCGTTTATGGTGATTGGTCCGATTTCACGTAAAGCAAAGGACCTATTTCCGTTACTAAAAATAATCAGTGGCCCGGATGGAATCGATCCAATGGCGGTCCCCTTCCAATTTCAAGAGAAGGTGAATGATTGGTCAAAAATTAAGGTCTTTTTTATGCCCGCGCCAGTCATTCATGGGGCAGGGGAAGCCGAAAAAGAATTGCAGGATGCGGTAGCCCACTCGGCACGATATTTACAAGAACTTGGCGCAAAAACAGAAGCACTTGACGCAAAGATTTTCGTGCGGGCCTTTGATATTTGGACAGGCCGAAGCTGGGCTATGGAGCGCGATTTTAATTTGCATCTAACCGGTGGCCCTAGTCTGAATTTCGCCAAAGAATTTCTTAATATTTCGCTGGGACGAGGAAAATTTACGTTACCAGCACTGCTTACCGCTTTCTATGACAAGTCCTTTCGTAGCGAAAAGTTGCGTCTTGAATTTCTAATGGAATTGCAATTGGTCAAATCCCGCTTGGCAGAAATACTTGGCACCAACGGGGTTCTTATTTTACCCCCTCACCCACGGGTTGCGCCAAAATTGAAATCAACTTTGTCGCGACCATTTGACTTTGCCTATACCGCAATCTTCAACGCCCTTGGAAACCCGGCGACCATCGCGCCCTGTGGAATTGGCTCCGAAGGACTGCCCTTATCTGTTCAGATCGTGGCCTCGCCAATGCAGGATCACTTAACTATCTCGGCTGCTGAAGTTCTTGAACAGGCCTTTGGTGGTTGGCAATCTCCGCCCCAGACTTAAGAATCTTCAGCCTGGCCAACTGAAAGCACAACAGACGCGCTTCGTGAAGTCGTAACCGAAGCGAAATCTTTGGGTGCCAATGCAGTTGGAAAACTCAAATGGCGGGCCACCAAAACATCAACACCGTCTTGCAAAAAAGGCTGGGGATGGGTCATGCTTTGCCCTATGTTACTGACCCCAGTATTCATGTCTGCAGCAGTTGGCTGCTGGTTTATAATTTAGTCTTCATACAATAAAAAAGGGCAGCTTAAACAAGCTGCCCTTTTTTATTTGCGTCAGTAAAATTACTTTTTAGCCAGAGAACCCTCAATCACAATAGTCCCAACCATATTCTGAACCCCGTAGTAACTGCGAATTCCGATAACTTTTTCATTTTCTTTAACGAACTGAAAATTAAACGCGTAGGTCGCACCACTGCTTGGCATTGTCGCCTTAAATAAATCTCTGTCGAAAATCCGCTAAAAATTAGCTTAGATTTAGCCTATACTGGCCTTTTACGAAATAACAAATTAAAAGAGGCCACGGTTAAAAACAGGACGGCCCCAGGAAACAATACAAGCTGCGGAAAAGAAGATAGGGTCTTCCAGCCCTCTTGAATCAGCAGACCCCAACTTGCCGTTGGTGGCTGCAGACCGACGCCAATAAAACTAAGCACACTTTCAAACATCAAGAACCCGGGAATCTGTAGACCTGCGGCAACCAGTAAGTCCCACTTAATATTTGGAAAGACATGGTGGTAGGCGATCCGCCAGCGACTTGCGCCAAGGGCTCTTGCGGCCTCGATATAGTCCAACATTATTTCTTTTTTTACCAAGCCGCGAGTGATTTTTGCCATCAACATCCATGCGCCAAGACAAAGGGAAAGTGCGATGCCAAAAAATAGACCTATGGGTGATTCAACTTTTCGATAGAAAAATAGAACACACAGCGAAATTAAAATCAGTTGCGGAATCGACATCAGAACTTCCAGAAGCTTCATCATAAATACGTCAATCCGCGGCCGACTCATTCCAGAAATAAAACCAAAAACAACACCCAGGAAAAAAGCTATTATTGTCGTGACCACTCCAAGCCCCAGGGTTGTCCTTGCCCCCAGCATAACCCGAACAAAAAGATCTCGGCCCAAGGAATCACAACCGAAAGGATGCGACCACGACGCGGGACATAGTACCAAGTCCATTTGACTTTCGTTGGCTTCAAATCCTGACAACATTGGAATCCATATCGCCCCAGCTAGCAAAATCACAAGATACAAGAAGGGAATCCATCTAATTTTTGTCATGACGACCTTGCCAGCGCGAATCTGCCAAACAATGAATGAACTCCAATAATAAATTGCTTGTCATCAAGATCAAACAATAGAAAAGGCTTAAGCCAATCACCACGGGATAATCCCGATCCACCAGGGACGCAACATACCCATAGCCAAGTCCGGGCAACGCAAAAATAGATTCAACAAGAAAACTGCCCGACAGCAATCCGGCACAAGTCGGTCCAAGATAAGCCAAAAAACTACTCAAAGAGCATCGAAGAATATTTTTTTGAAAAATAAAATTCTCGGAAAAACCCAACGAACGCGTAAAACGGACATGCAGTTCTTGACTCGTTTTTTCCAAAGACTGAGTCAGCAATCTTGCTAAATTGACCGTGGGCCTAAGCGAAAGAACAATTGTTGGTAGAATAAACCCAGTCCAATCCTTGGCCAGTGCCACCGGAAGCCAATCTAGTTTGATCGCAAAAATTAGAATCAACATTGGGGCTGCCAACAGTGTAGGAATCGAAAGAATCACAACCGTCAAAAAATCAAAAAACCCTTTCCATTGCGGCCGTCGCCAGCAAAAGAAAACAATCGCGAACGAACTTATCACTGAAATCAAAACAGCCACGATCCCAAGGGTCACCGTGGTGGGAATTCCCTGAATAATAATTTCAGAAACTTTTTGTCCCGGGTGAACCAAAGAAAAACCGAGATCCCCCTTCGCCAAACGCCCAAGAAATGCGGCTAACTGCTGAAGTACGGGCTGGTCCAATTTATAGTAAGACCGCAGCTGCTCTTGAACCAGTGGATGAAAATTTGCGTCTTCAGAAAATGGACTGCCAGGAAATGCTTTCATAATAAAAAAACTTAGGCATGCGACTGCCAAAAGCGACAATAGCATTTGCCCCAGCAGACGTGGAAAATATCTTAAAGCTCTTCCCATGTTTCCTTTGCCGTGTTGACATTCTCAAAGCGCAAGGTCAGAGGCTCGCAAAAGTAACCCAGCAGGTCCGTTTTTTTGGCAGCGGATTCAGGCGCATTAAGATGCGAATAGAGCCGACTATAGATCTGAACATTGGATACGACATGTTTTACATAGTTGCGAGTTTCCAAAAAAGGAATATGTTCAATGAACTCGTCCAAATCCAAATTTCCGAACGAATTCAGCCAGTTTTTGACTCGATGGGGACCGGCATTGTATCCGGCTGCGACCAACGGGATATTGCCTGAAAACTTTTTCATCAACCTTTGCAAATAACGAGACCCGACGCGTATTGCACCCTCGGGCTCGAGAAGACTTTGGGCATTGAAGCCCTGCTCTTTTCCAAGTTCTGAAACTTTATACCCAGTTTGCGGCATGATCTGCATCAGCCCCAGGGCTCCGACGGGGGATACAACGTCTTTCCTGAATTGACTTTCTTGTTTCATGATTCCCCAAATCAGTTCGCTTGGAATATCAAACAGCTTGGCATAGCTTGAAACTTGAAGTTGGTAGGCCCTAGGGTACGCGTGCTCCCAAAGATATCTGACACCATTCAGGCCCAGTTGCGCCCGTTGCCTGCCAAAGAAAGTCTGAGCAAGAAATGATGATCGATTGAAATTTCCAGTGGACTCGTATTCTTGCATCAAAGTTCTTAGGTAGTCCCGGTTTCGGGTTTTGCGTTCAATATCAAATAAATCCCATTTTGCCCAATCGTTTAGGCCCACCGTCATTAGTTCTCTTGCCCGCTCAAATCTTTCAACGATTTTCGAATTTGTAGATGTGCCTATGGGGTTGTCTTCAACGCTTTCTATCCCAATGTTTTCTTCGCTTGCAACTTCGTCAGTGGCGGGCTCGTCGTCAGCGCTGGACTCGTCATCCGGATTTGCGATGGCGCCCAGCAGAACATCCTCGGTCTCATTATCACGGTCAACGGTATCTTGGTCGCTATCAAAGCCATCGTCGGGTCGCAGGGTTTCCTCGGAATCAAAACGAAACTGTGGACGAAAACTTTCTCGGGCGACCTTGCTTGCTTTGGGAAATTGAATTTCTAGTTTACTCAAGCGAATTTGCGAGGCGATGGCATAGTATCCCAAAAGACGGTCCTTGGCTAGGACCTCAAAAATTGCTTTTGCTGAATCAAATTTTTCTTGGCGCAAATAGGCCATCGCCATCCAGTAATGGACTCGGTCCTTTGAAACGGATTTTTGTTGCCCACGTCGCCCTTGATACTTGGTTCGCAGCAATTTTTCAAACGCCGACAGCGCCCCCTGGTAGTCCCCTTTCAAATAGCGAATCCAAGCAAGGTGCCATTCCGCATCTCGAGCCAAACCAGAATTACTGAAGCTGCGAATAAAATCTTTGAAACGCCTGGACGCGCCGTCATAGTCCTGAAACTGATAACTCAAAAATGCGGACTGATAGAGCGCCTCTTTTCCTTTTTTACTGCGTGGAGCAATTTGGAAAATACGGTAGTGAGAGCCCACTGCCAGCTGGAGCTCTCCGGATCGGGCCGCCGCCAAGGCCAAAGAACTCAAATAGCCAGTATCATTCTTGCGTTCTTCGTAACCCAATAGAAGTAAATCAAGGGCCTTATTCACTTCTCCTTCTTGAATCCAAAAAGAGCTTTGCAAACGGTCTCTATCTTTTTGGTCATAGATCTTGGTTTCAGCTTTGACAACGGCAAGCTCCTGCGCCGCCTTGTCATCACGCCCCGCCCACTGCAAATTTTTTATTCGCAGGCGATGGTCCTCAACATCTGCTTGGCAAGCCACCATCCGATTGTCGACCTTGTTCTCAGCCAGGTGCGGCCCCCAGTCCGAAATTTTAGCGAAGGAGGGGTATTTACCAAACAGCTTTCTCCACCATCTACAGGCGGCCCCGAGACTTCCCACACCCATTTCAGCTTTGCCCAATAGATAAATGGTTTCTGCGTAGGAGTCCTCGTGCCTCTGTTTTCTTTCTATTGGCAAAAGCAGGCGTCGTGCCTGCTGAAAGCTGCCCTCTTGCAAAAGCAGTCCCGCCAATTGAACCTGACTTTCTTGCTGTAATTTAATATTTGGCGATAGCTTTAGTACCGACTGCAGTTGAAATTTGGCATCCGCTTTTCGTTCTTGGTGGATTAAGTTCAAGGCATAGTAGTAGTGCACGTACTCTTTCAGATTTGACTTTCCAAGCAGTAGGTTTTTCCATTCAACCTCTGCGCCAATGAGGTTCCCCTGATCCTGTAATTCAAGCCCGTGCTTGACCGACCTAATGGAAAACTCATTGGCCAGTTGCAATGGTACGGAATCCACCACCACGGACTCGGCAGGCAGCCAAACAAAAAAATCTATCAAGATAACGGCGCTGAGAGCCAATTTAAATCTCATGAATGAAATCCTCCAAGATTGAGCTTGATTGAGCTTGATTGAGCTTGCTTGAGCATAAAACCATGATATCCATCAGCTATGGCGAAGTCGAAGAGCAAAACAATTTATGTCTGTCAAAACTGCGGTGCCCAACGACCTCGCTGGGAAGGTAAATGTTCAGATTGCGGAGCTTGGAACTCTTTGGTTGAAGAGCTAACCAGCGAAGAAGCAAAAACCCGCGGCTGGTCATTGGGCTCATCCATTGAAAAGGGTCAAACCAGAGTGGTCTCACTGGACCAACATCTAGAAGCGCAAACCTTGCGCCGCTTTCAAACCGGAACATCAGAATTAGACCGGGTCCTTGGCGGAGGACTGGTCGGCGGCAGCTTTAATCTTTTAGGGGGATCTCCGGGGGTTGGGAAAAGCACTTTATTAATGCAAATGGCGGGGGGCCTTGCAAAAAATGGACAAAAAGTTCTTTATATTTCGGGCGAAGAAAGTATTGAACAAACGGGCTCGCGAGCACAAAGACTAGGCGTCCGAACCGCCAACGTTCAAGTGGCCAGCGAAAGCAATCTGCATGTGATTTTGGATTTATGCCGACAGCAAAAACCCAGCGTCGTAATTGTCGATTCAATACAAACTATTTTTTTGCCAGACCTACATGCTGCTCCGGGTTCTGTTTCTCAAGTTCGCGAATGCGCCGGACACCTCATGGGCCTTGCAAAAAATGAAGGCATGGCCGTCCTTTTAATTGGCCACGTGAATAAAGATGGCGCCATCGCCGGCCCTAAAGTTCTGGAGCATATGGTTGATTGCGTGATGTCGTTTGATGGCGAAAACTCGCAGAATTACCGTTTGCTTCGTTGCTTGAAAAATCGTTTTGGTGCGACCCATGAGCTGGGTGTGTTTCGTATGAACTCGCAAGGCCTTGTCGAAGTCACAAATCCCTCTGAACTATTTCTTGAGGAACGTGGAGAAAGCCACATGGGCTCAGCAATTTTTGCCTCAATGGAGGGCAGCCGCCCGCTCTTGTGCGAAGTTCAAGCTTTAACTGTTGCTACACCCATGGCAATGCCCCGTCGCACAGCCTTAGGAATAGAGGTCAATCGCTTGCATCTGTTAACCGCGGTTTTAGATCGTCATTTAAATACTCAATTGGCCAATAGTGATGTTTTCATAAATGTTGTTGGTGGTCTAAAACTTGTTGAGCCTTCTTCGGACTTGGCAGTTGCCGCCGCAATGCTATCGACTGAGGGTCGATTTGAAGTTGATGCGAAATCAGTTTTCTTTGGCGAAATTGGACTGACCGGAGAAACCCGTGCCGTTTCATTTGCTGAGTTAAGAATT
>CALQIT020000075.1 GCA_943330705.2 Streptomyces griseus | reverse complement strand
GGGGCCTTTGCTGCCGAAAATCGGCACGAGACCAGGTTGCAGGTCGTGAAAAGAATCCCAATAATCGGGAAAATATATCGCATTATACTCATGACGTTCCTTGACCCCTTTGACTATATCTATGGATAATCACTCAGTCGAGAAGGGATATGCAATGTTAACAGATCGAATTTTCGCAGTTGCTCAGGTCGCGGATCAAATGGTCCTTTGGATTCTTATTATTTTAAGCGTGGTCAGTATAGGGATGATCTTTGAAAGATTCTTCTATCTGAAGAAGATTTCAGGGGAAAGCCTGATCATTCGCAGTCGGGTGAAAATCGCTTTACAGAGTCAGAGTATAGACGACGTCGAAAATCTAGCCCGAAGTCTAGAAACCCTCGAGGGGCGGGCTTTAAGCCATGCAATGAAACACGTGAAGGAGTCCGGGTCTAAAGGACTTGAAGAGCTCTTCAATACTTTTTCTTTAGTCGAGCGTCCCGAGCTTGAAAAGCGCTTAAGCTTTCTTGCAACGGTTGGTTCCAATGCTCCCTACATTGGTCTTTTGGGAACCGTGCTAGGTATCATGAAGGCATTTAATGATCTTGCTCGTGATACACAGGCAGGCCAACAAACCGTAATGGCAGGGATATCATTGGCTCTGGTGGCGACGGCAGCGGGCTTATTTGTCGCCATTCCTGCGGTGGTTTTTTACAATTATTTTCAGCGTCAAGTGAAGGGTATTTTGCAAAGTCTAGATTCAGTCAAAGAACTGTGTCTGGTCTATGCTAAGAAAAAAGGTTTGTAAGCTATGGGTATGAAGGCAGGGGGCGACCTCGATGACTCAATATCAGAAATCAACGTTGTTCCATTAGTAGACATTATTTTGGTGGTTCTGATCATTTTTATGGTTACTGCCCCAATGTTTTTAAAACCAACGATTAATGTTAACTTGCCAAAAGCGGCAAGCGGTGAACAGACAACTCCAAGTCAGTTAAATATTTCGATCACTGCAGATGGTAAGATTTCTTTGAACGGCGTGGCCGCAGATGAAGAAAAAGTCAAGGCCAAAGCAATGGAAGAAGCTCAAAAAAATCCTGAGGTTCAAGCGATTATTGCGGCCGACAAAGATGTCGCTCACGGCAAAGTTGTTGGAATCATTGATATCGTGAAGTCGGCTGGCGTTAAAAAGTTTGCAATCAGTATCGATAAGGCCCAGTAAGGCAATTGCCGGGCCCTGTCTCATTTTGACACGGCTTTAGTCCCGTCAAAAATCCGCCGATCTGTTTCTTGTATGGGACGACAGAATCCGCAAGAACAGAAATTTTTATTGATCACAACTTTGATGGTTGTCATGTTGGGCGGTCCCACTTTGCTGTCGTTGTTTAGCCCGAACGCTATCAATTCAGCCGAAGACCAATCTGTTTCGCTGGTCACTCGAATTCCAGCAAGTGCGGAACCTTTGCTGGTTGCTAATTTGCCAAAGGACCCCGTAAAAAATGTGACTGTTCAATTCAATTGTGCTGCGGTTCCAAAAAATCTTGAAGTCGAAGGCAGTCAATTGCGCTTGCGCTCGGACAAGTGCGAACAAGTGCAAATTCCTGAACTAACTATCGTTAACAAATCCAATGGTTTTACGGCTTCGGTTTTCCCGATTAAAGAGCTTCAATTTACCACTGACTTTATTGATCTCAAAGATGGCGACAATCAACTGGTTATTACTTTGAAAGATCCTGCTGGGGTTTCTACTTCGCATTTTCTGAATGTCCACCGTCGAGCACCTGCCAACGTTAACTGAACTATCAAAAATTTCGAGGGGATCCGCAAAGCTTGGGGAAGCCGAAGCCAGGCATCGCTACTGCGGGACGGGCCTTCCTGGCCCTCACGCGGCCAGAATGCGGCGTCCAGCCGGGCCGAGCCCGCAGTAGCGATGCCTGGCTTCGGCTTCCCCAAGCTTTGCGGACGGATTGGATTGGTTTGGGATTAGTTTGGGAAAACAGTTTTTGATGTGATTGCAGATCGTTGCGAAGGGCTGGAAATTTGGTGGTGTCTCAATTTGAGATAATTTTATTTTTTGTGAAACCTGACGCGTGGTAAGCCTGTTTTGTCACTTGCGTTGACATGTATGTATTTCGCAGATGGTAGCAAGTCTATTCATAGATGGCTGGAATGGTAATTGCTCTTATGATTAGTAACTGACTTGGATATCAACCCCCCTTGAGATAAAAGTCATTATTCCCCAAAAACCTTTCGACCCCCCTCGAAAGGTTTTTTTTTGCCTTCTATTTCTGCTGTTTTGAGTTTCATTGAATCAATTCAAAGACGTCGCTGTGGGACTTCTACTAATAGTTGCAAAAGGCAAAAGCCCAAGTAGAGCTTGCTCGATACCTGGCGGTATCGGTTTTAAAATTTTGCATCGACGACTGAATTGACATTCTGTTTGATCCTATGTGCGATAGGAAGTCCTTTGCCTCGTAGGCGATTCCCAGTAATTCCGTTAAGGTGATCGCGTCAAGGTCGTAACCAGAGTTTTTAAAGTGGCAGGTCAAGAATGCAGACATGAAATTGTGCCTGTTCCAGTTTTTTAAGCTCTGATTATCTATAAAAAGTTGCGTTCCTGCTTTCGCGTGAAGATCTAGCAGTGTGCCGGCGGCATCTCGTAAACGCATTAGGGTGTGATAGTTTTGCAGGGCTTCTTCTGGCGGAATTCCGGCCTCAAGCTGCTTGCGGACATAGATATCTGGCATGATGTCGACAAAGCCTACCACTGTAGGTGCAACGGCGGTCATAAACGACAAAGCGGCTAGGAAAGCCTCTTTGCTCGAAGCACTCCGTTTCAATATGGGGTCCGCATCAGGCCAGAAGAATTTCCAAAGATCAAGATTCGTCGGTTTGCCACTTGTCGGCTCCAGGCCTTGTTTTAGTGCAATCAATAGATTTGCGACCTCTTTGAGTAGGTTAATTTTTTGAAAAGAATGATGCGGGATAAAGCTTTCGTTCAACAGATGGGCACCTGCAAAGCATGGGTTTGAGCCCTTTTTTTTCGTTTTGTACGAAACGGCATCACTGATAACACAGGTGGGATCTAGCTGGGCCCAAAGTGCGTTGAAGGCCTCGTTTGCTGCTGTCCCCAGGTAAAACCAAGTTCTTCGTGCCATATAATTTTGGATAGGGTTAAAAAATCGTCTTTCTTTAGCTGAAAGTTTAGCAAAGGAGTCTTCGATTTCTTGGCGGCATAGGCCTTTGTTTTTCAAAGCCATAGTGTCGGAATAAATTTTCATCAACGGAACAAGTGCGGTCTCACCTTGAAAAAGTTTCGCTCGGTTGGTCTGGCCGCACTTAGTTAGTCCTGCGGTTGCAAAATCACGCAGTTGTCGGAAACGATAGCGAAGTCCTATTTCGCGGAAGTCAGAGAAATCTGATGGCTCTTCAATTCCACTTAAGGCTTGGGCAACATAGCTGCGGGAATCCTGATTGCTATGGGCTAGCCCGGCGGAAAATAACACAATTAGAATTGTAACTAGGCTTAGTGGATTCATTTTATCCTAAATTAAATTAGGGAGGCACTCTTTTTCAAAAAGTACCTCCCATCGCAATAGATTATTGAACTATTTCTTACCAGCCTTCGCCACCGTTAGATGGAATTACGATTGTTCGAACTGGAGCGGGAGCAGCTCTTTGTTCTTCTCGTCGAACTTGGTCAGAAACATCGTTATTTTTGATATTCCCACCTTCGTTTGTAAGCTGGATGCTCAAGCGTAGCTTGGCGTTCCCACCCTGTTTCATAGTTCTATCATCGCCAATGCGAACGATCAGTGTGCCAGTGCCCTGAAGCAAAGTTTGAGGTAAATCAACAGGCTTTTTTGATAAATTAAATGCAGCTGATTTCCCACCACGTTCGGCAACTAAATAGTTGCATTTTGTAGTATCGACATTTTTACCGACAATTCGAACTGTGTCGCGGCCATGGGTGCTATTATCGTTTCGCGCTGTATCCTTTTGGCCAATTTTTGCGTCGTCGACTTTAAACTGGGCATTGCTTCCGCACTCATTATAGCTAACAAAGATATTTGTTAAATCAGCTTCGCGTGCGGACGCAAAATTTGGGGCAGCAAAAATTGCGGCCATAGCAACTAACGAAAGTACATTTTTCATATTAACTCCTTGTTGAGTTTGTTTAATGGCAACAAAATGCCTGGTTTTATAGGATCAAGAGCAAAAGGTATGCTTGGCCGGGTTCTGGGCGGGGGTTCCAAGCTTAAGCAGCTGGAAGCTGTTGGGGTTGCGCTAATTGTAGAGGTCGATTTTAACTGTAGTTGGCCGTGTATAAGTCTTAGACATCTGCAGGCAAGAAATGGTTTAAAACTATCCTTCTGGTTTTTCTTCTGGCTTTTTGGGAACTTCGGGCATTGTCCTTTTGGCAGCGCTTTGAACTGCCTCGCGATTGATATCATCTTTTGCAAAGCTTACATAAGCAGACTGAACTGCCTATCGCCAGGTTGGCTTGCTTTGCCAATGGTGATATATAATGCGAATCAAAAACACAAATAAGGATCTATGAGGCCACCATGCGTTTTATGTTAAAACCGACTTTACTTACTTTTATTTTTTTGTTTGCAGAACATATGCAAGCTGCGTCCTTGCAGAGTCGATTTGAACTTGAACTGCAAAGACCGGCGGCCTCCAAGCCGGCGAAGTGGAGTCCCTCCTTGCAAATTAGAATGGACTCGCAGCGCTGGGTTTTAATTGACGGAATTCTTGGGGATTTTTCGCAGACCTTATATGCGCAAATGAAAATGGTTCTTCGTGATGAGGTCGGGATCCAAAGCGTTGATATTTTACGTCCTTCTAGTGTGAATACAATTTTAGAAAACGCTGAGCTTTTGGCTCGCGAACTCAATTTCATAGCTAAAAAATATGGTCAGCGCTTAGTCCTTGTTGCCCACAGCCGGGGCGCGGTCGAGGTTTTTTTGGCGTTATTGAAGCACCCGAATTTACTAAGCCAAGACATTGTTGCTAAGGCGATTCTTGTGCAAGGGGCATTTGATGGTTCGCCGTTGGCTGATCTTGTCGTCAACAATGTCGGTGGAATTTGTAGCCAAGAGTCGTCTAGCGACTTCTGTGATCTGATCAAACAATTTTTGCCCAGTGCAGCCTCCCTGAAGGTCAATTTTGTCCGAAAAGAACGAATTAAAGCACAAATTCAAGCAATTGATTTCCAAAAGTATTTTCAAGAAAAAATCTTGTTTGTCCGTTCTCAGTCTAGTTTTATGGCCACCGCAAATCCGTTGAAGCCAAGTTCGATTTATTTGAATATCTATTTCGGAAAAAATGATGGTCTGCTTTTAACTGATCAAGAATTTGTTTCAGGTTGGGGCCAAGATTTGGGGATTTTGCCAGGTGATCATTTTTCATTGCTAGGTGGTTTCGATCAGGGTGGTGCTTCTCAGCGCGCTTTTGCCAGAGCTCTCTTGCGTTACTTCGTTTCGCTTTAGTGCCCCAAAACAAGACATTTTATTTTGCCCTGCAGAATTCTCTATAGCTTCTTTGCAGCCGCATGAAGTCAGCATGAGCTTGAAATTTAAAAATATTAATCTCTCGAAAAATCCAGTCGGTCCGAGTTAAACTTTAAAACAAGAGTTAACCCTAATCAGGAGGAGCTATGTCTTCTACTATGTTTTCTAAGATGTTTTCTAAGATGTTTTCTAAGATGTTTTCTAAGTTAGTACTGTCTGTAGCGACAATTGGAATTTTAAGTGCTTTGTCCCTTCATGCTGAGGATCAAATCCCAGCCGGAATGCCTGCGCTGAAAGCACCCTCTGGTGCGGCATTAAAAATTGAAGAGTTAAAGAAAGAAATTAAAGTCGAAAAAGCAGAGATTAAAGAAGAGCTTAAAAAAGACCATGCTGAAATTAAAGCCAAGCGGGAAGAGATCCAAAAGGACAAAGAAAAGCTGAGACAAGATCTTAAAACCGATGGCAGAGGCTCTGAACAAGTGAAGGCTGACAAAGAAAAGCTTGAAAAGGATATCGGCGAAAAAAAGCAGATGAGAAAAAAATTAATGGCAGAAAAAGATGAGTTTAAGAAAGACCTTAAGGAAAAGCGTCATGAGCTGCGAAAAATTCGCAAAGAACGAAAAGAGTAGTCAGTTATTTAAAACACATGCCCGAACCCAAGTGCGAAACGATTCTCCCGAGGGGAAGTCCCCTCGGCTTTAAAGGGTGATGAGAAACCTATTGTTTGCGTCCAACTACGAAAAGTCCTTGCGAGTTCTAGCGCCGAAATCCCGTCTTGCTGGGTGGTTTGCGATTGAATACGCAAGCTGCTAGTGATTTGTTTTCCAAGCCACAATCGGGTCTCTTGGGGTGAGGTAGGACCAAAGGAATGGGAATCCATTTCCAACGAAACTCGCGATTCACAATAAGGGTTATGGATGACAAAATCGATCACATTGCCGGCAAGGCTATATTTCATTTGTAAACGAGTTTGCTCACTGACCTGAACTTGAATGTTACTTAACTTCTCTTTGGCCTCGTATATGGGCCTTACGTTGGGTTCATTTTTGAAATAGTCATCGACGTGAAACTCAGACAGGCGCTTGATCATATACTCGGCAAAGTCTTTTCGTTTCTGATTTTCCGTTTCGGTAGTTTGCTGATCACCACTGCTTGTATCAATTTGGCCAAAGCGTTCGCGGTACTGAACCTTAAACTCTTTAGACAGAGTTGGATTCCAGATGGCCTCGCGAAGACTGACTTTTTCTTTGGCAAGGTTCACATTCAGCAGGACCTCGTAAAACGAGTTTTGCCGCTCTTGTCCAACATCAGAAATGTAACCCAAGTGGGGCGTCGTTGAGCCCAGCGCCAAAAGAGGGTGCAATAGTAATAAAATTGCAAAAATAAAACACTTCATTACCCCTATGCGATTGCAACGACTGCGCCACTTTCAACTCTATAACTGATTGTAATTGCTAGTGTTTTTCGTGACAAAATAGACATAACAAAAATTCCTCTGAATGGACTATCTAAGTCCTGAACAGTCCATCGGCATTTACATAAAAACTTAGTAAAAACAGATATTTACAATATAATACGCCTGGTCTTGTCAGAACAAAATTCGTCCTCTATCGTGCGGCACTTCGAGGATTATGGAAAACGTGATTGGATCAATAGACCTTAAAAGACGCAATGATATCCATTGGGCAAGAAAGATCTGGCATATGGCTGGGGTCTCTCTGATTGCGGTAATATATGCCTATACTCCAATTCTTTGGTCCAAAGTGCTTCTTTTGCTGGTTCTGCTGTTCTTTATTCCTTTGGATTTTTTACGTCAAAGGAATCAGTCATTGAACCAGTTTATGCTTAACATTTTTAAGCCAATACTAAGGGAAAACGAGATCCATAAGCTGGCGGGAACCACCTATTTGTTGTCGGGTGTTGCCGTCGTTGTTTTTTTCTTCCCGCGTGAAGTTGCAACTTTGACCTTGCTGATTTTGGCTTTTGCCGACCCTTTTGCTAGCATTTTTGGAATCAAGTTTGGGAAAGATAAAATCTTTGGGCAAAAATCCCTACAGGGCTCAATGGCAGCATTTTTTGTCTGTGCATTTTTGACTTTTGGTTACATGTTTTATCATGCCATTTTGATCGATCGAATTTTAATTATCAGTTTGCTTGCAGGTTTGGTCGGGGCACTGGCTGAGCTTATTCCATTGGGCAAATTGGATGACAATTTCACACTTCCAGTGGTCAGTGCTTTTGCACTTTGGCTGCTGTTCACAATTTTTGGATTCTAGCTGCAAAGACCTTAGCAGGTATAAAGGACAAGTATGGAAGAAACGGCGTCGACACCTCCTGGAAAAAAATTAGCAATGCATATTTATGTGCTGCCGAATCTGATTACCACCGGGAACATTTTCTTTGGTTTTTTTGCAATCATCCAAGCCATCAAGGGCGAATATCTGTATTCAGCTTATGCCATCGTTGCGGCGTCCATTTTTGATTTATTGGATGGAAGACTGGCACGATTGACACGCTCGACTTCAAAGTTTGGTGCTGAATATGATTCACTTTGTGATTTGATTAGTTTTGGCATGGCGCCAGCGATTCTTCTTTACCAATGGTCGTTGCAGCCGTTTGGTCGCTTGGGTTGGTTGGCTTGCTTTTTGTATTTGACCTGCGGGGCTTTGCGCTTGGCTCGGTTCAATGTTCAGGCCAATGTTTTAGAAAAAGCATATTTTCAAGGGCTACCGATTCCGATGGCTGGTGGTATCGTGGCCAGTGCGGTTTTAGCATTTAAGGATTTGCAACTTGATGCAACGGCAAGTCCTTGGTTGTTGATGATGACTTTGCTTTTAGCTTTGGTCATGGTTAGTACCTTTCGCTATCGCAGCTTTAAAGATTTGGATTTAAAAAATCGGATGCCATTTAAATACCTTGTCATAGGGGTTGCCGTTATTGCGGTGGTGGCTTTTCGTCCCGAGGTAAATCTTTTTTTCTTGTTCTTGATTTATGCAGTTTTGGGTGCAGTTTTTGGTGTGCTTCGGTTTGGTAAAAATCGCAGAATCAAGTCCAACGCCTATTTACCGACCAAACAGGTAGGTCCTGAAAGCGATCTTGTGGAAGACGAAGACGGAGACGACGATGAATCCGTAGATGAATCGGCAGATGACGCTGACGACGAAGCCGGACATTCGCTCGGAAATAAAGCCGGAGTTAAAGCTGATGGCAAAAAATCTTAAAATTGCTGTTGTTGGGGCCACTGGAATGGTGGGAAAATCCTTCATGGAAACCATTGAGCAGCGCAAGTTTCCAGTTGCAGAACTTCGGCCCTTCGCCAGTGATGCCTCGGTGGGTAAGAAAATTCAACTGCAGGGCGTAGATTACTCCGTTCAAAGTTTAAGTCCGGGCTGCTTTGATGGTTTGGATTTGGTATTCTTTTCTTCTGGTGATGATATTTCCAAGAAATGGGCACCATTGGCAGTGCAGGCAGGCGCTTGGGCTATTGATAATTCTGGGACTTTTCGTATGGATCCTAAAGTCGCCCTGATAGTTCCGGAAGTTAACGGCGACCTCCTTTCTTCAATGAAAACCCCGCAAATTATTGCTAACCCGAATTGTTCAACCATTCAGTTAGTGGTGGCGCTCAATCCGCTTTACAAGGCCTATGGGATTTCCGATATCAAAGTTTCCTCATACCAGGCCGTCAGTGGTGCTGGGCAAGCTGCTCATGACGAGCTTTTGCAGCAAACTGAAAACTACCGGGCTAACCCTACACCGATTCCAGGCGTCTTCCCCCATCCGATTGCCTTTAACTGCATTCCCCAGATAGGCAGTTTTGGTGATGATGGTTTTTCATCCGAAGAAGTCAAAGTGATGAATGAAACAAAAAAAATCATGAGAAACCTGGAGCTGCGGGTTTCCGCTTTTACGGTTCGCGTTCCCGTACTGAATTGCCATGCAGAAACAGTTTGGGTAACGCTTAAAAAAGAGGTCGACCGTCCGCAAATTTTGGAAACTTTAAAAAACGGCGACGGAATCGTCATTCAAGATGAACCGAAGTCCTCGATTTACCCATTGCAAACTCGGGTTTCAGGTCAGGATTCTGTCTATGTGGGTAGAATTCATCGGGATTTAAGTGATCCCATGACCTGGTTACTTTGGGTTGTTTCGGACAATATTCGAAAAGGTGCTGCCTTAAACGGAATACAAATCGCCGAGCGAATTTTTGACATCTAATCGATCCCGTGCTGCAATTGATCTATGAAGTGGATTTTCGCAATTTTTTTATGTAGTTTTTTTTCGCTGACCGCACTTGCAACCATTACCGTAACGGTAAATGCAAATACGGTTTCACGAATTTTGGAAAGCGGAACAACAACTTATTTATTTGCCGGCTCAGCTGGAAGTTGCTCTAGCCCCAACGCCGATTTGGTTTGCGACAGTTGTGCCCAGATTACCAGTCTTTGCACGGTTGACCGGGTCGCGTGCAACAATCGAAGCATTCACGATAGCTTAAAACTTTATCTAACTTACCAAGTGGACGTTGTGCCTGCCAATGCAACAGTTCTGGTAAAGATTGGAACAACGCAAATCCAGATTGTCTCTTCCAATTCCTCGCCGCTTCCTTTGACGGCAAAAACAGACCTTTTCGTAAAGATTCCATGGAGCGATATTTCGGCTTTGAGTACATCGGCTGTGACTTTATGTTCTTCGTCTGCAAGCTCTAGCTGCGGGGCCGGGTCTTTCTCAGGTGTATTAAAAGTGGGAATTAGTACAAACGGCACAGATTTTGTTGCTGGATCTGAAAAAGATTTTAATGTTGAATATCGCGGGGTCGATGCTTCATCAGGCGCTTACACCAGCAATTCCTTAACTGATTTTCATACCGACTGTGACAATCCGGCCAATGCTGGTGGCAAAAACAACGAAGGATTTTGTGCGTTTTCAGTTTTTCCGGGTGACACCAAAGTCTATATTAAAGATTTAGCGATTCCTCGAGATTCAGCAGGCCTTGCGACAACTCCATTGTTGGCCAAAGAAATAAAGTGGGCTGGCGCAAGAATTTATTATGCCTCGGGCTTAACGAACTTCTGTGGTTTAGCTCCGGCGTCAGCTGCGTTTCAGGATCTTGCTGTTTCTGATCGCACGAGTGGAACCGTTGGCAGCCTATCTAGCAACAAGGTAACGGGTTTAACCAATGGGACAAAATATTTTTTCATGATGGCTTCGGTAGACGATGCCTATAACGTTCAATTTTTTTCTAATCCAGCTGCCTTAGCATCGGGCGGTTACCTTGATGAGGCCGTCCACGCTGCAACACCGTCCGAAGTTGTTGGTCTTCTAGATGGGAAAAAGTGTTTTATTGCAACCGCGGCCTTTGGATCAGAGATTGATCCCCATGTGGAAACACTGAGAAAGTTTCGCAATCAGTTTTTATTGACGTCTGGGGCAGGTCGAAGTTTTGTGCGATTTTACTATATGATTTCTCCTGAACTGGCTAAGGCTATTGAGCACCGGCCGTGGCTAAGGGCTGCTGTGCGCACTGTACTTTGGCCCATTGTTGGCTTAGCTGAGGTTTCAGTTGCTTCGGGACTCAATGCCATGGCAATGATCCTTTTTGTTTTAATTTTATTTTTTCTGGCACGCAGTTTTTTTATCTGGCGGCAGCGCCGTCAGGTGAAGATATGAAGTTCAATGGATTTTTCCGGGCCTTTGTACTGTATGTCGTGTTGATCGCGGGGTTTTATTGTTCAGCGCAGGACCCGTTTGCCGGGGATTCTGCGATTGAAGCTGAATTAAAGAATCCGTCTTCACCCCCTCCCCGGCCACCCACAACAGAGCATCTGCCTACAGCAGAGCATCTGCCCACAACAGAGCCACTGAATCAGCCGACGACTATCCGTCAACGCTCGGATGGTCCAATTTCAGGAGGGCGGCATACGGTCGAGCCAGAGGTCATTTACTACCCGGATCAAAATAGATTTCCAGAGCAGCAACCTTTGTTTGTGAAGCCCAAAGGCCCACGCGAAGGTGGCAAACTGAGGGTTCCGCATCCAAATGCAGTCAAGGGTCTGGTGCGAATTGAAAATGATGGATCATATCTTTATAAAACCAAAACTTTTGATAAATCAAAGGCTGGATCTTTTCGTTATTCGCAAATTGACGCACCAAAGATCGTTTCGGCAAATAATAGCAGTGTTAATTTTTCTACAATTTATGGCAGTAAAAAAGTTTCGGGATTTTTATTTGATTATGAATGGCAACCTCTGAATTTATTTGGCCGCTTGGGCTTGCAGCTGGGATTTGGCCTTTACACGGTCAAAGGGAATGGGACTTTTAAAACTGAGACCTCACAAGGTGGCGAAGTTCTTGCGCGAGCTGAGGAAGTCTACAATCTTTATATGTTCCCGCTGTCGCTTTTTGGTATTTATCGCTTTGAGTATGCTCGCAATCAGTGGATCGTTCCTTTTGTTAATGCTGGTCTTACATATTACGCCTTAGCAGAAATTCGCGACGACGGTAAAAAGCAAAATTTCAATGGGGCTCCCGCTGCGGGGGGTGGGGGAGGGGCCCATTTTTCGATTTCAGCCCTGGATCGGCAAAAGGCATTTACGATGGGGCAAGAGTACGGCATCGGTGATTTATGGTTTACCGTCGAGGCTCGAGTTTTAAAAGGATTGTCGAGCGAAAAAGATTTTTCTTCGTCGGGTTTGAATGTCGGAATCACGGTTGATTATTAGAGAATCAAATTTTCGAGCTCAGATTAGTGTTTTTAATTTAACAACCCCTGAGTTAGGTAAAAAATGGCCCGCTATATGTTTATTGTTTCCTATGATGGAACGGATTACTGCGGATGGCAGAAGCAAAAGGAGCACAAATATGCTTCCGAGCTTCCCAGTTTGCAAGAAACCATCGAGCTTGCATTAGCAAAGATTTTTAAAGAAAATATAAGCCTATCTGCTTCTGGCAGAACAGATGCTGGTGTTCATGCGATCGCCCAAGTTTGTCATTTTGAAACCGACAAGGCGATGCCCAAAGACCTTTGCTGGGCGACTCGAGCGTATTTGCCAGCCTCGATCACGATTAAAAAGGTATTCACTGCACCAAGCGATTTTCATTCAACCTTGTCCGCTGAAAGAAAAACTTATCGCTATTGGGTTTGGAATCAGCAAAGGTCCACGGCTTTGCTGGCAAGATTCAGCTATTGGGTCAGAAAACCATTGGACCTTGATTTTTTAAATAGCTGCTCGAGTCGCTTCGTTGGGATTCACGACTTTAAAAGTTTTCAATCCGTAGGAACGCCAGTTCACCATACCGAACGTGAGATATTTTCAGCAACTTGGCGGCGAAAAAACAATTCATTGGTAGAGTTTGAAATCACTGGAAGTGGTTTCTTAAAACAGATGGTTCGTAATATCGTCGGAACACAGCTTGATTTAGCATTAAAGCAGCAGTCGGCAGATAGAATTCTTGAAATCCTAGCACTGAAGGATAGAACCAAAGCAGGTACAGCGGCGCCTGCGCAGGGTTTGTTTTTGAAACGGGTCTATTACCCACCCGCATTGGTTAAGCAATGCAGGGTTGTTTAACAATGAAGGGTAAATCGGGGGTCACAATTGAAGAACCGAAAATTGTGCACAGATCGATGGATTTTTTGGTGCTATATAAGCCCGGTGGCTACTCAGTTCACAATGAAGAGCCCAGCATTGCAACTTGGCTTACGAAAGAGCTTGGTCTAAGTGATTTTCACTTTCCTTTGCGTTTGGATAAAGAAACAAGCGGTATTATGCCAATTGTTTTTCAAGGCGCGAAAGTGGAAGCGATTCGTGATTCTATTAGCAGTAAAAAGTACCAAGCCATACTTCGAGGAAACCTAAAGGAAATGACCGGGGTTTGGAACTTCGAGCTAACGGACAAAGCCGAAGGACGCCGTGAACCGCAAGGTCTAAAAAACCAGCGGGTTAAAGCCAGTACAAGGTTCAAAGTCCTAAACAAGAATCAGTATTTTACATTGATCGAATGCGAATTGGAAACAGGTCGACAACACCAAATTCGACGACACGCAGCTGTGGCTGGTCACGCCATCGTCGGCGATCAACGCTATGGCGATCCGAAGTACAATCAGATGATTGAAGAGCGTTATAAAACACCTCGACTATTTTTACATTGCTGCCGGTTGTTTTTCGAAAGTGGCGATAATCCTATAGAGGTTCAAATTCTCCCAGACCAACAGTTTTTGGCAATGGTTAAATAGAAAATGAAATTCATACGATAGCAAACGGGCCTAAGTCTGTATGGACCTTATGGTCAGTGCCTGTATCCATAAAAAATGGTCAAATATTCATTACCACTATCGCTTATCGAGGGGTATGTAGCGTGATCGACAAAAAGGTATACTTTCAGGTTGAGAAGCTGCGAAATCTAACAACTGATATTAACATGCTTGGCAAAAGTGACGACGGCCGAATTGAAGCTATCGAGTATGACGTAGACCATATCTGTTTTGAAGTTGATGAGAAGTCTTGTCGCAAAGGACAGCTGGTCAATGTGGATGGTCTCGTTCACATGGGAGCGGAAGAGCTTCCATTTGCGGGCTCTGGAAAAATTGTGGACACCGTATCGGTTGGTCCAAGCAGAATCAAAGTTGTAATCCAGTTGCATACTTACAATAAAGTTGTCTGGCAAAAATTTGTACTTTTGCAAAAGCAACGACAGAGTAAAGTTGATAAGCTTTTTAAATCAATGCGAGAAGATGAATGATATCAGAAAGTGCTGCTGAGCTTGTCAGGGAATATCTTAAAGAAGAAAAGGTTCTGGTGGTAGAGCCTTCGGCTACTTTTAGTCAAACAGTGATTTCTGTTTTGCATGACATTGGAGCTCCACACGAAAGTGTATTTTATGCGAAACGCTACGAAGATGCGATGCAGATCATTGAAAAAGTAAAACCGAAAATTCTTTTAACTGAGTATTTTGTCGGAGCGAAATTTGGTCTTGCCTTGATCGATCGGCAGGCTGAAATCTATGACGATTCGACTAAACTTGCCTTGTTGCTGACCCACAATGGCTCGGCCTCAGCGGTGGCGGAAGCTGCGGAAGAACATGTTGATGCATATATTTTGAAGCCATTTTCAATGGGCGAACTGCGTGAGCGTTTAACTTCAGTGTTTTTTAGGAAAATCAGTCCATCGGAATACGTACGGCGAATTCGCGAAGGAAAGAGGCTGTTGAAAGCAAAAGAGTTCGAAAAAGCAGCTGAGGAGTTTTCGTCTGCAAAATATTTAGATGCAAAGCCGGCCTTAGCCCACTACTATCTTGGCTACACAAGTTACTTGCAAAATAAATTTTTAGAGGCCGTTTCTGAGTTTAAGAAGGGCCTTGCCTTTCAGTCATTGCATTACAAGTGTCTGCTGGGTGAGTTTGATAGCCTTTTTGAACAAAAAAAATACAAAGAAGCTTATCAGCTGGTTCCAACGATAAAAGATAATTTCCCAATCAGTCCCCAGCGCCTTGGGAGCATTTTTATATCTGCAGTTTTCAGTTACAATTTACAAGATGTCACAACTTTCTATGAGCTATTTTCACGCCTAGATCACCGACCCCCACAGTTGTCCCGAATATTCTCTGCTGCACTTTTGACCGCTGGAAAATTTTTTGTAAAAAGTAACCATCTAGAAAAAGCCAACGAGTGTTTTGCGATGGGCGTCAGCGTGGCCGGGCCAGATGTCGCCTACATTGATTCTGTCATTCGAGAACTGCTAAAGTTAGGTGCTGCACGGCTAGCCTTAGGCTTTCTTAGTAAATTTCCGCGTGACCAATTTGGTCTAAAATCCTATTCGCAGCTGGGATTTCTAATTGACCAGTATTTGCTGCCTAGGCAAGAGGTTATCGAACGCGGCCGCAAGTTGGTAGCGCAAGGTTACGCTGATTCCGAGAGCTACCGCTGTCT